>DATJCV010000329.1:0-3464 GCA_035497775.1 Burkholderiaceae bacterium
CCTCATCCCAGGCAATGCTGAGCCGGGCCGCGCATTGCAGCAAGCCGACCATACTGTAGGTCTGCGGAAAATTGCCCCATTGCTCGCCGGTATCCGGCACCACGTCTTCGGCCAGCAGGCCCAGGTGGTTGCGGCGCGCCAGGACGCCTTCAAACAGGGCGCGTGCGCGGTCGGTGTCGCCGATCTGCGCCAGTGCCTGGATCCACCACAGCGTGCAGACCAGGAACGCGGTTTCGGGGCGGCCGAAATCGTCTTCCTCGTCGTAGCGCAGCAGGAAATCGCCGCGCCGCAGATTTTTCTCGATCGCCCGTACCGTGCCGGCAAAGCGCGGGTCCTTGGCCGACAGGAAGTGAAGTTCCACCATCAGCAGCAGGCTGGCGTCCAGGTGTTCGCCATGGAAGGTCGAGACGAAACTGCCGAGCTGCGGATTCCAGGCGGCATCGCAAATCTCCTGGTGAATGTGGCGTGCGTGCGCTTCCCATTTTTCTGCCTGTTGCGGCAGGCGGAGCTGGCGGGCGATGCCGCCCAGGCGGTCGCAGGCGGCCCAGCACATGATGCTGGAAAAGGTGTGCACGCGGCGCGCGCCGCGCAATTCCCAGATGCCGGCGTCCGGCACCTTGTAGTTCAGCACCGCCTGCTCGCCCAGCCGCTCCAGATCCTCGAACAGCCGGCGGTCCGCCGGCCGTTCCAGCCGGAGGTCGAAAAAGGCATGCGTGCCGGCCAGGATGGCCGAACCGAAGACATCGTTTTGCACCTGGCGATAGGCGAGGTTGCCGGTGCGTACCGGCCCCATGCCGCGATAGCCGGCCAGCGCCAGCATTTCGTGCTCTTCCAGCGCCGCCTCGCGCCGAATGCCGTACACCGGCTGCAGCGGCGCCTCGCGGGTGTCGGCGATCACGTTCAGGATGTATTGCAGGTAGCGCTCCATGGTGCCGGTCGCGCCCAGGCGGTTCAAGGCGTTCACCACGAAGTAGGCGTCGCGCAGCCAGCAGTAGCGGTAATCCCAGTTGCGGCCGCTGTGCGGCGCTTCCGGAATCGAGGTGGTGACGGCGGCGATCACGGCGCCGGTATCGTCGAAGGCATTCATCTTCAGCGTGATGGCGGCGCGGATCGTCACGTCCTGCCATTCGAACGGCAGCGCCAGATTGCGTACCCAGCGGTGCCAATAGAGTTGCGTCTTTTCATAGAACGAACGGCCAATCTCGGACGGCGAGCCATCGACCGGTTCATCCGGCCCCATCAGCAGCGTGATGCTGCCGCGCAGGTAAAACGGCCGCTCGTCGCTGATCGCCGAGATCGAGGCATCGGTGGTCAGCCGCATCGCATGGGCCGAGCCGACATAGGAAATATGGTGCGTGCCATAGTGCGTGCCGGCCGCCGCTTCGCCGTAGCGGATGGCGGGTCGCGTGTGCAGCGCGATGCGCGGGCGACCGGCGCTGCAGCGAATCAGCCGTACCAGCATGGCCGGCGCGAAGGTGCGGCCGTAATGATAGAAGCGCGGCGCGAAATCGATGATCTCGATCCCGTTGCCGGCGCTATCGGCAAACCGGCTGCACAGGATCGCGGTGTTTTTTTCGTAATGCTGATCCACCAGCAGCGCATCCTCGAACTGCAGGCCGATCATGCCTAATCCCGGTGATGCCGCCCCGGCCTCCGGCTGCTTGGGCTGCAGCAGCGCGCAGCAGATCGGGTCGCTGTCGAAGTACGGATAACACCACCAGACGATGTTGGCGTTGCGGTCGATCAGCGCGCTGGTGCGGGAATTGCCGATCAGGCCAAGGTCAAGCGTTTGATCCGGAGTCTGCATGTCATTCCTTTAAAAGCACCCGTCGGCAAAGCAGGCGCGACCTCCATGTGATCGCCAAACCGGCAAATAAATCCGCCCGGGCACCAGCCGCATGCGCGGTGCGGCGCCGCGCCGGCTCGGTAAAATGGCGTTTTGCCGAGCCGGCAAGCTGTTGCCACGCGCCATCCTGGACGTGCCGAATCAGGCTGTGTCGCAGTTGGCTGTTGCAAGCCATTCGATGCCGTTGCCGCCTTCGTGGAGACGACAGAGAGGATGTGTTCTTGCTTGATTGAATGTCTTGCGAGGGCAAGCAGACCGTTTCAACAGATCACCGCGACAGAGCCATGATTCGCTACTATTTGCCTGATGAACATTGAAGCCCGCCGCATCGCGCATCTGGACATGGATGCGTTCTATGCATCCGTGGAACTTCTGCGCTATCCCGAATTACGCGGATTGCCGGTTGTCATCGGTGGTCGTTCAATGCACCGTCCCACGCTTCAAGCCGATGGCAGCCGACACTTCTCCCGGCTGCGTGATTACTCCGGACGCGGGGTCGTGACGACATCGACTTACGAAGCGCGCGCCCTCGGCGTTTTCTCCGCCATGGGGGTCATGAAGGCGGCGCAGCTGGCGCCCGACGCCATTCTCCTGCCGGCGGATTTCGACGCCTATCGCCATTATTCAAAGCTGTTCAAACATGCCGCCGCCAGCATCGCGCCGCATATGGAAGACCGCGGCATCGATGAGATTTACCTCGATCTGAGCGAGCAGGCGGGCGAGACCGGTTCCATTGCCTTGCGCATCAAGCAAGCGGTGCGAGCGGCCACCGGTCTTTCCTGCTCGATCGGCGTGGCGCCCAATAAGCTGCTGGCAAAGATCTGCTCGGACCTGGAAAAGCCCGATGGGGTGACCGTTTTGAACCATGCCGACATACCAAGCCGGATCTGGCCGCTGGCGGTTCGCAAAATCAATGGGATCGGTCCCAAGGCCAACCAGAAGCTGGCTATGCTTGGCATCCGGACGGTGGGAGAACTGGCCCAGGCAGAGCCTGGTTTACTGCAGGCTCATTTCGGTCGAAGCTATGCCAGCTGGCTTCACAACGCCGCCCAGGGCATCGACGATCGGCCGGTAGTCACGCGTTCGGAGCCGAAGTCGATCAGTCGCGAGACGACCTTTGAGCGGGACCTGCACGCGCGCCATGACCGTGAAACCTTGTCCGGTATCTTTACCGCACTCTGTACGCAAGTGGCGGAAGACCTGCGCCGCAAGGGATATGTTGGCCGCACGATCGGCATCAAGCTGCGCTACGCAGATTTTCGTACCCTTACGCGCGACGTCACGCTGCCTGCCGCCACCGCCGATGCAGCAAGCATCCGCCGCGCTGCCGGCGAGTGTCTGCGGCGGGTTCCTCTGGAACAGAGACTGAGGCTGCTCGGTGTGCGGGTCAGTGCCCTGTCTCCAACCGGGGCCTCGGATGGCGGCGACCATTTATCGCAAGGAGAGCTGCTCTTCGCAGGATCTTAGTGACTCCCAACGGACGGCACCAACTGCGTGCCGTGCCGGTTGTCTTCCTCAAGCCCCCTCTGCCAGCACTTGAGAATAAAAAAGGTCGCGGCTTGCATGGATATCCAATCCAATCAGGCCCTTACGCCAGCCTCCGCAGCGATGACTCCCG
>DATJCV010000330.1:0-3463 GCA_035497775.1 Burkholderiaceae bacterium
GCCAGCTGGGCTGCGCGTATTCCGGCACTGCGCGACGCGCTGGCGCTGGGGCCGGCGCAACTCGGGCTGGTGCTGCTGGGCGGCGGCATTGGCGCGGTCGCCTCGTTTCCGCTGGCGGCGTGGCTGGTGGCGCACTGCGGCGCACGCGGTGCCGCCTGGCGGGCCGGGCTGGCACTGCTGCTGACGCTGCCGTGTCTGGCGCTGGCTCCCAGCATGGCGCTGCTGACGGCGCTGATGTTCGTGCTGGGTGCGGCATCCAGCTGCTTCGATGTCGCCATCAACGGCCTCGCCGCCGAGGCAGAACAAGCCGCCGGCCGTTCGATCATGTCCTTGCTGCATGCCTGGTTCTGTGTCGGCACCTTGTCCGGCGCGCTGCTGGCGGGCGCGTTGGCGGCATTGGGGCTGGCGCCGCCGGCGCATTTAAGCCTGATCGCGTTGTTGCTGGCGCTGCCGCTGTGGCTGGCCTGGCGCGTGCTGCCCAACGATCGCCCGCAGCGCCGGCCGACGATCGCCGCTGCCGGCCGCAGCTGGCTGAGCCTGCCGCATGGGCCGCTGCTGGCGCTGGGCGTCATCGGCTTTTGCGGCGCCATTACGGAAGGCGCGATTGCCGAATGGAGCGGCCTGTTCATGAAGGACCACCTGGCGGTTGGCGACGGCATGGCGCCGATGGCGTTTGCCGCCTTTACCGGCACCATGCTGGTGGCACGGCTGGGCGCTGACCGGCTCAAGGACCGCTTCAGCGCGCGCCGCGTGGTGATGCATGGTTCGCTGCTGGCCGCGCTCGGCATCTTCATTGCGCTGCTGGCGCCGGCGCTCGGCCTGAGCTTGTTCGGCTTTGCGCTGGCCGGCGGCGGCGTGGCCGCGGTATTTCCCTTCGTGTTCAGCGCCGCCGGCCGCCACGGTGCGCTGGCGCTGGCCGGCGTTGCCACCATGAGCTACAGCGGCGGCCTGCTCGGTCCGCCCTGGATCGGCTTCCTGGCGCACAGCTTCGGCTTGCAGGCGGCGCTGATGTTCGTCGGCCTGCTAAGCCTGGTGGTAGCGGCGGCGGCCAGCCGCAGCCGCCTGTTGCGCTGACTACAGGTTGCCACCCGCGCGGATTGATGCAAGGGAATGTAACGGTATCAAACGCAAGTATTTGAATTGATTGAGATTTATTCCTCTCTTGTTACATTGGGGCACGAAGTTGTGCACCATGGGCCGCACACCTGGGGCATGATGGGACTGTCGATTGCCACCGGACAAAACCCGTCCGCGGCTTGATTTTCAGGAGAATCCATATGACCCACAGCAAGCCATTCCATCCGCGTCGTTTACTGCTGGTTGCCGCCGTGTTGCTGGGCGCAGCGGCGGCACTCCCGACCTATGCTTCGCCGCCGCCGTGGGCGCCGGCGCATGGCCATCGCGCCAAACAAGCACAGCAATACCGCTATGTGTATTACCCGGCGCAGCAGGTGTATTACGCGCCCGCCAGCCAGACCTGGTTCTGGATGAGCGGCAGCAACTGGCGCTTTGGCGTTAACCTGCCGGCGCAATACCGCGGCTATGCGGCTTCCGGTGGCGTGCCAGTGGTATTGCATTCCAGCCGGCCATATGTCGAGCATGTGTACGTGGAAAAGAATTACGGCCGGCCGTGGCGCGAGAAGCACCGCAAACAGAAAAAGGACAAGCGCTCGCACCACGATAGGCATTACGATCGATAGCACGACCCGATGCGCGGTGCGCATGGTGTTCGCGATGGCTGCGCCGGGACGGCGCAGCCAGTCGTGTTCGGGTTTATGCTAACGGCTGACTGAACACGAGGAAAGTTTTGCCATGGCTGGGGTGCTGACAACATCGCAAATCGAGCAATTTGCGCAACAGGGTTATCTGATTGTGCGTGGCATGGCCTCGCTTGGCGCGTGCGCCACCATGCGCGCGATCGCCGCCGAGCATCTGCGCGCTGCGGTGGCGCCGCTGGAATATGAAGCCGAAGTCGGGTACGACGGTGCTCCGGCCTCGCTCGACGCCCCGGGCGGGCGCACGGCGCGCCGTCTGCGCAATGCCTGGCAGCGGCACGCCTGTTTCCGTGCGTGGGGCGAGGATGCGGCGCTGGTCGGCACGGTGCGGCAATTGCTGGGCGAAGCGCCCTGCCTGACGCTGGCGCACCACAATTGCGTGATGACCAAGCATCCGGATTTCGGCACCGCCACCGGCTGGCACCGCGACATCCGCTACTGGTCGTTTGCGCGTTCCGAACTGATTTCGGTTTGGCTGGCGCTCGGACCGGAACAGGCAAGCAACGGCGGCCTGAAATTCATTCCCGGCTCGCACCGGCTGCAAATCGGCCGCGAACGACTCGATGATCTGGATTTTCTGCGCCCCGAACTGGCGCAAAACCAGGCGCTGTTTGCGCAGCACGTGGCGCCCGCGTTGCAGGCGGGCGATGTCGTGTTTTTCCATAGCGGGCTGTTCCATGCCGCCGGCAGGAACGACAGCGACACCGTCAAGCTGTCGCTGGTGTTCGCCTATCGCGGCGTGAGCAACCCGGCGCAAGCCGGTAGCCGGTCGGCGGCGGCTGGCGAGATCTGCTTCGACTAGGCGCTGCGGTCGTCTGCAGGCATATACTCCTATCAGAGACGCTCAATTCCGAGTGTGAAGTCTGAATTTAAACAGCATACTCGTGGTCTAGCCCTGCGAAAGAGCGCCTGACGGCCAGCCCCGGCCCGGTCTTTCAGGGCTTCAGTTCCGCCTTCTGCACCGGCACGCGAAAGCCGATCGCCAGCCGGTTCCAGCCATTGATGGCGACGATCGCAAAACTGAGTTCGGCGATTTCGACCTCGGAAAAATGCGGCTGCAAGGCTTCGAACAAATGATCCGGTGCATGGCTGCGCGAGATGTCGGTCAGCGCTTCGGCCCAGGCCAGCGCCGCCTGTTCGCGGGCGCTGAAAAACGTGGTTTCGCGCCAGACCAGCACGCTGTTGATGCGCTGCAAATCTTCGCCCTCCGCCAGCAGCGCACGGGTGTGCATGTCGATGCAAAAGGCGCAGCCATTGATTTGCGAGGCACGCAGGAAAACCATTTCCAGCAATTTTTTGCCGAGGCTTGACGACGCCAGCGAAGCGCTCAACTCGCGCAAGGTTTGAAATTGTTTGGGAGCCAGGGTGGAATAGGAAAGCCGCAAAGTGGACATCAAAATTCCTTTCAATCAGATGAGATGAGTACTGCAAGTTCAGGCATGGAACTGGCGCAGGCCATCCAGGTCGAGAATCGTGATGCCGCCATAGTCGACTTTCAGCAAGCCGGCTTTTTCCAGCAGCTGCAGCGCCTGGTTGGCGCGCTGGCGCGAGGTGCCGCACAGATAGCCGATCTCTTCCTGTGAAATTTGCAGCTCGCGGCCGGAAGCCGGGTTCAGGTAGGGATTGAAGAGGGCCGCCAGGCAGCAGGCAACCCGCGCATCCGGCTCCAGCATGCGGTCGTATTCGAC
>DATJCV010000331.1:0-9308 GCA_035497775.1 Burkholderiaceae bacterium
AGTGGCCGAGATGCTCGGTTTGTCCAAAGACGAGATCCTGAACGCGGTGTCGCTGGCCTGGGTCGACGGCCAGTCGCTGCGCACCTACCGCCACGCGCCGAACACCGGTTCTCGCAAGTCGTGGGCAGCCGGCGACGCCACCTCGCGCGCGGTGCGGCTGGCGCTGATGGCGAAGACCGGCGAGATGGGCTATCCGTCGGCGCTGACCGCCAAGACATGGGGTTTCTACGATGTGCTGTTCAAGGGCCAGCCGTTCCGGTTCCAGCGCAAGTACGAGTCGTATGTGATGGAAAACGTGCTGTTCAAGATTTCCTTCCCGGCCGAGTTCCATTCGCAAACCGCGGTGGAAGCGGCCATGACGTTGCATGCGCAGTTGAAGAAGGCCGGCAAGTCGATCGAGGACATCAGGCAGATCACGATCCGCACCCACGAGGCCTGCATCCGCATCATCGACAAGAAGGGCCCGCTGAACAACCCGGCCGACCGCGACCACTGCATTCAGTACATGGTGGCGGTGCCGCTGATCTTCGGCCGCCTGACCGCAGCCGACTATGAAGACAGCGTCGCCGCCGACCAGCGTATCGACGTGCTGCGCGACAAGATCGTCTGCGTCGAGGATCCGGCCTTCACCCAGGATTACCATGATCCGAAGAAGCGCTCGATCGCCAATGCGCTGACGGTCGAGTTCAAGGACGGCAAGAAGCTGAAGGAAGTGGTGGTCGAATATCCGATCGGCCATGCGCGCCGGCGCAAGGAAGGCATTCCCTTGCTGGAAGAGAAGTTCAAGATCAACCTGGCTCGCCAGTTCCCGGCCAGGCAGCAGCAGGCGATCCTGGACGTGTCGCTGAACCAGAAGAAACTGGAAGCGATGCCGGTGCACGAGTATGTTGATCTGTATGTGATCTAAGGACGGTGCGGCGGTGGTCCTGGACAGGGCCGCAGCCATGACGGAAACGGGGATGGTGCGACTCCAAAAGCCGCACGGGACAATTCAAATTCGGAGGAAATATGGGTTACGCGGAGTTTTACCAGCAGTCAATTGACGACCCGGACAGCTTTTGGGCGAATGAGGCCAAACGCATCCATTGGCAGGAACCATTTTCGCGGGTGCTCGATTATTCGCACCCGCCATTTGCGCGCTGGTTCGTCGGCGGCAAGACCAATCTCTGCTACAACGCGGTCGATCGCTGGGCCGCCAGCCAGCCCGAGGCGACGGCGCTGGTGGTGATCTCGACCGAGACCCATGCCGAAAAAGTCTTTACCTTTGCCGAACTGCTGGCAGAGGTCAACCGTACCGCGGCCATGCTGCAATCGCAGGGCGTCGCCAAGGGTGACCGCGTCTTGATCTACATGCCGATGATCGCCGAGGCGATCTGTACCATGCTGGCCTGCGCCCGCATCGGCGCCATCCACTCGGTGGTATTCGGCGGCTTTGCCGCCAACAGCCTGGCGACGCGGATCGATGACGCCAAGCCGAAGCTGATCGTCTCGGCCGACGCCGGCTCGCGCGGCGGCCGGGTGGTGCCGTACAAGGTGCTGTTGGATGAGGCCATCGGCCGCGCGCAGCACAAGCCGGCTGCCGTGCTGATGGTGAATCGCGGCTTGGCTCCAATGGCCTGGGTGGCCGGGCGCGATATCGATTTCGCCGAGTTGCGCGCCGCCCACATCGATGCGCAGGTGCCGGCAGTCTGGCTGGAATCGAACGAGCCGTCCTACATCTTGTACACCTCCGGCACCACCGGCAAGCCGAAGGGCGTGCAGCGCGACGTCGGCGGCTACGCGGTGGCGCTGGCGGCGTCGATGGAACACATATTCTGCGGCAAGCCGGGCGAGGTGTATTTCTCCACTTCCGACATCGGCTGGGTGGTCGGCCACTCGTACAACGTGTATGGCCCGCTGCTGGCCGGCATGGGCTCGGTGATCTACGAAGGCTTGCCGGTGCTGGCGACCACGCCGCCGGACGCCGGCATCTGGTGGCGCATCGTCGAGAAATACCGCGTCACGCGCATGTTCTCGGCGCCGACCGCGGCGCGCGTGCTGAAGAAGCAGCCGCAGGAATTCATGACCAAGTACGATCTTTCGTCGCTGAAGACCCTATACCTGGCCGGCGAGCCGCTCGACGAATCGACTTCGCAGTGGATCGCCGGCGCGCTCGGCGTGCCGATCGTCGACAACTACTGGCAAACCGAAACCGGCTGGCCGATCCTGACCGTGGCCAAGGGCGTGGAAGATACGCCGACCCGGCTGGGCAGTCCGGGCCTGCCGATGTACGGCTTCAAGGTCAAGCTGCTGAACGAAGCCACCGGCGCCACCTGCGACACCAATGAAAAAGGCGTGCTGGTGATGGAAGGACCGCTGCCGCCGAACTGCATGCAAACCGTATACGGCGACGATGCGCGCTTCGTCCAGACCTACTGGTCGACCTTCAGCCAGTTCGATCCGCCGCAGCAGGTGTACTCGACCTTCGACTGGGGCATCCGCGACGAGGACGGCTACTACTTCATCCTCGGCCGCACCGACGACGTGATCAACGTCGCCGGCCATCGCCTCGGCACGCGCGAAATCGAGGAAAGCATTTCGAGTCACCCGAACGTATCGGAAGTCGCGGTGGTTGGGGTGCAGGACCAGATCAAGGGGCAGGTGGCGGTGGCGTTCGTAATCCTGAAGAATGCGGAGCCAGCGGCAACAGCCGAATCGCGCCAGGCACTGGAAGCCGAAATCATGGCGGTGGTGACAAAACAGATCGGCGCTCTGGGAAGGCCGGCGCACGTGCATTTCGTCAACTCGTTGCCGAAGACCCGCTCCGGCAAGCTGCTGCGGCGTTCGATCCAGGCGCTATGCGAGGGCCGCGATCCGGGCGACCTGACGGCGATTGAAGATCCGGGTTCGCTGCAGCAGATTAAGGCGGCGCTGGCCGAGTGAAGCGACGGAACTGGCCGAGTGCCGGCCGCATATAATTGGGAGTATATTGTCTAAACAGCCATTTTATGAGCGGAAATGGCTGTCTTCAGGCGGAGTATGTGATCGCACGAATTGCCGGCGTCACCCGGCCGGCAAATCGATCGTCGCCACCACCGGTGCGTGATCGGACGGCTGCTCCCATTTGCGCGGCACGCGGTCGATCAGGCAGGCGCTGCAGTGCGCCGCCAGCGCCGGCGACAGCAGGATATGGTCGATCCGCAAGCCCTTGTTCAGCTGGAATCCAAGCTGCCGGTAATCCCACCAGCTGAACAGTTTTTCCGGTTGCTCGAACAGGCGGAACGCATCCTGCAGTTCGAGGCCAACCAGGCGCTGGAACGCCGCGCGTTCCGGCTCCGATACCAGCACCGATCCCTGCCAGGCGACCGGATCGTGGACATCGCGGTCTTCCGGCGCGATGTTGTAGTCGCCTACCAGCGCCAGTTGCGGATGCTTGCGCGATTCCTCGGCTATCCAGTCATGCAGGCCATCCAGCCATGCCAGCTTGTAGCGGTATTTGTCGGAATCGACCATCTGTCCGTTCGGCACATAGGCGCAGACCACGCGCACGCCGTTGATGGTCGCCGCCAGCAGCCGCTGCTGCGGGTCCTCGAAATGCGGATTGTTCTTGACCACGTCGGTGATCGGATGGCGCGCCAGGATCGCCACGCCGTTGTAGGTTTTCTGACCGCTAAACACCACGTGATAGCCCGCCGCCTCGATCTCGGCTACCGGGAATTTTTCATCGACGGTCTTGGTTTCCTGCAAGCCGAGCACATCGACCGGATTTTCCTGCAGCCATTGCAGCACGTGCGGCAGCCGTACTTTCAGTGAGTTGACATTCCAGGTGGCGATTTTCATAAAGCGGGCAATCCTATCTGTTACTGTGGTGGCGGTGTGGCATGCGCCGCGATTTCAGGCAAGTATCGGGCAGGCTATCCATCCATCTGGCGAGCGGCGCCGGCCGATGGATCTTCAAGGTTTGCCGATAACCAGGTGGTCGATGTTACCGCACCAAGCTGTCGCCCGTAAGCGCCATCATCCAGCAATTCAAAAGCAAGAAACGGAGTGCCTGCGCTGCCGTCAGTTTTTATAGTGTCAGCATGCGGTGCCTGCCGTATTCAATCCAACATTTACTTTCATCATGAATCTCATCGAACTTATCCTGCTGGCGGCGATTTGGGGCGCGTCCTTTCTATTCATGCGCATCGCGGTGCCGGAATTAGGTCCGATCGCCTTGATTGCGTTGCGGGTTGGAATCGCCGCAATCGTTTTGGCGCCTGTGCTGCGAACGGTTGCTGCACGCAATCAATTTCGAACCAAGGCTTGGCCTTTGCTGGTAGTTGGCATCACCAATTCGGCAATCCCGTTTTGCTTGCTGGCCTATTCCACCCTGTATGTCGATGCCGGCTTCGATTCCATCCTGAACGCCACGACACCGCTTTGGGCGGCGCTGATCGGTGCCGCCGGATTTCAGGTAGCCATGGCGCGGCAGCAAATCATCGGCCTTTTCATCGGCCTGATGGGCGTCGTGATGCTGGTGTGGGACACGCTCGGAGCCGGTGCCGCGGGCGTGCCGATGGCGATCGTGGCGGCACTGGTCGCGGCCTCGTTTTACGGGTATGCGGTCAATTATTCGAAACATCATTTGGCGGGAGTCAGACCGTTTGTAGTGGCCTTCGGCAGCCAGTTTTTTGCCTCGCTGATCCTGGTTCCACTGTCCTGGTTTTTTTGGCCGACACAGGCTGTCGCCTCATCGACATGGGCGTGCGTGGTCGCGCTCGGCGTCGTCTGCACTGGATTTGCGTACGTTCTCTACTTCCGCTTGATCGAGCGTGTCGGTGCCACCTATGCCGCCTCCGTCACGTTTCTGATTCCGGTTTTCGGACTGGTCTGGGGCGCATTTTTCCTGGGTGAAAAAATCACGCCGATCATGCTGGTTGGCTGCATGGTGGTCCTGTTCGGTACCGCTCTTGCCAGCGGCAGGCTCAAACGGTGGTCCCTGTTCACGGCATGAAGCCAAGGCCAGGCAGTCATTCGGATGGCAGTTGCACGTCGACCGCATGCGGCCGGCGATCATCGGCCAGCCTCAAGGCGTTGCCATCTTGCTGCACGCCGTCGACGTCGATGCGGATGGCGGCGCCGCTGCCTTGGATCACCGCGATCCGGTATGGCGTCTCTCGATAGCGGTAATCGAGCGTGAAACCATTCCAGTGCGGCGGCAGGCAGGGCGTGAACGTCAGGCGGTTGACGTTCAGGCGCACCCCCAGCAGCGACTCCAGGATCAGCCGGTACAGCCAGCCGGAGGAACCGGTGTACCAGGTCCAGCCGCCGCGGCCGATGTGCGGCGCCACCGCGTAAACGTCGGCCGCGACGACGTACGGTTCGGCCTTGTAGACGGCGACGGCTTCGGCCGAATTGCCGTGATTGATCGGATTGATCATCTGCAGCAGTTCCCAGGTGCGCGCGCGGTCGCCGAGCTTGGCGAACGCCATCGCGGTCCAGATCGCGGCATGCGTGTACTGGCCGCCGTTTTCCCGCACGCCGGGCACGTAACCGCGGATGTAGCCAGGGCTGGGAGAGGATTTGTCGAACGGCGGATCGAGCAGTTGCACCAATCCGTACTCGCGCCGCACCAGGCGCCGGTCGACTGCATTCATCGCCATCTGCGAACGTTCCGGATCGCCGGCGCCGGACAGCACCGACCAGCTTTGCGAGATCGAATCGATCTGGCATTCGGCATTGCCGGCGGACCCGAGCGGACTGCCGTCGTCGAAATAGGCACGCCGGTACCACTCGCCATCCCAGGCGTGGTTGCGCACGTTTTGCTGCAGCTTCGCCGCTTCGACCACGCAGCGTTCGGCAAATCCGGTATCGCCACACAGGCGCGCCAGCTTGCTGAACTGCTGCAGCACGTCATACAGGAAAAAGGCCAGCCACACACTTTCGCCCTTGCCATGCTCGCCGACCTTGTCCATGCCATCGTTCCAGTCGCAGGAGCCGATCAGGGGCAGGCCGTGGACGCCGAAGCGCAGCCCGTGCTCGATGGCGCGCGTGCAGTGCAGGTACAAGCTGGCGCGTTTGCGCGAATGGCCGGGCAGGTCGTAATAGGAGTCTTCATCGGGGTTCACCGGCCGCCCTTCCAGGAAATGTGCCTGCTCCTCCAGCACGCTGCGGTCGCCGCAGGTCAATACGTAGCGGCAGGCAGCCAGCGGCAGCCACAGGTAATCGTCGGAACATTTGGTCCGTACGCCGCGGTCCGATGGCGGGTGCCACCAGTGCTGCACATCACCCTCGACGAATTGATGGGCGGCGCACAGCAGCAACTGCGCGCGCAGCAGCTCCGGCCGCGTATGCACGACCGCCATGGCGTCCTGCAATTGATCGCGGAAACCAAAGGCGCCGCCGGACTGGTAGTAGCCGCTGCGCGCCCACAGCCGGCAGGCGATGGTCTGGTACATCAGCCAGCCGTTGGTCAGCACGTTCAGCGCCGGGTCCGGGGTGTGGATCTGCACCGCGCCCAGCGTGTCGCGCCAGTGCTGATGCACCGCTTCCAGGGTCTCATGCGCGGCTGCCGATCCGCGGAAGCGGCGGATCAGGCCGCTGGCGTCGGCGCTGCGGCGGCCGGCGACGCCCAGCTTGAACACGATTTCCCGCTCCTGGCCGTCAGCCAGGTCGAACGGCACCTGGATCGCCGCGCACGGATCGAAACCGGCACCAACCTTGCCCGACAGGCGCACCCGCTCCATCGCTGCCGGTTGCTGCAGCGAGCCGTTGCGGCCGATGAATTCCGTGCGATCGCAGCTGAACGAGCGCGTCATGTCGTCGACATCGAAAAATGCGATGCGGCCGACGAACTCGGTGTTGTATTCGTTGTGGGCGAACAGCGCGCCGGTATTCGGATCGACTTCCGTCACGACGAACATGCCGGACTTGGCGCGCAAGTCGCCGAGCACCCATTCGACATAGCCGGTGGCCGATAGCTGGCGCGTGTGACCGGAGTCGTTGCGTACTTTCAGCACCGAAAACTTGACTGCCGCATCGAGTGCGACATACACGCACAGTTCGGAGTGGATGCCGCCTTCCTCGTGCTCGAACACGCTGTAGCCAAACCCATGCCGCGTGACATACGGTGTGTTGCTGCGGCTGGGGCCGGCGGTCGGCGACCAGAAATGCCCACTTGCTTCATCGCGCAGGTAAAACGCCTCGCCGCTGCTGTCCGACACCGGGTCGTTGTGCCATGGCGTCAGGCGGAATTCGTGTGCGTTTTCGCTCCAGGTATAGGCGCTGCCGTGTTCCGAGATGACGCTGCCGAAATTCGGGTTGGCCAGCACATTCGCCCATGGGGCCGGCGTGCTGTGGCCGGCGCCGGTGGTGATGATGTATTCGCGGCCGTCGTCGGAAAAACCACCCAGGCCGTTGGCCAGCAGCAGGTCGTCGGCTTTCGGCGCAGCCACAGCAGGGGCTGTCCCGGCGGCGTGTACGCCGCGTGCCGCCGGCTGTGGCGCCAGGCGCGGTATGCGCGTCTCGGCCAGCGTGTGGCGGCTGACCTGTTCGGCCAAGGTGCCGCTGTCGTCGCTGATGATGGCGCGGGCCACGGTCTGCAGCAGTACCCGGTCTTCGGGTGAAATCTGGTCGCCGGGACGCACAAAAATCCCGCCCGGACGATCCACCACGTGGGCTTCGATGCCGGCCGCGATCAGCCCCATGATCTGTTCCTGCAGCACTTGTCGATAACCGGCGTGATCTTCGTTCCAGATCACCAGATCGACCGCCAGTCCTTTCAGGCGCCAATAGGCATGCGCCTGCACCAGTTGGCGCACGATTTCGATGTTGGCCGGATCACGGATCTGGCACAGCACGATCGGGAAGTCGCCGGAAATCGCGTAGCTCCACAGGCCCGATTGGCCGCGCCGGTTGCGCAGCAGGATACTGGCGTCGGCCCGCAGCGTCGCATTCGGGTAAACCACGCCGCTGGCCAGCCGGTTATACAGCTGGGCGTCGGCCTCGGTCGCGTTCAACTGGCGCAGCACGACCTGGCTATGAGTCCAGGCCAGTTCGAACACGCGGTCGGCCAGGCGCCGGTCCTGGTATTTGCCGATCAGCGCCAGGCATTGTTGGCGCGTCTCGGCGGCGCCGGTCACCATGTCGACGATCGCCGTCTGCTCCGGTTCCAGCGTGATCCGATAGCGGATGGCGACGATCGGATCGAGCACCGAACCCTGGCTGCCGGACAGCGCAGTCGTGGCCAGGAGGGCCTGCGGCATCCGGGTGCTGTGATTGCGGCCGATGAACTGCATGCGGTCGGTCTCGTAGGAAATCTCGCCGACTTCGGCGCCGTGCACCGCCATCAGGTGCAGCAGCCATGGCGGCTGCTCTTCTTCCGAGCGCGGCCGTCGGGTGCAGACGATGGCGCGTTGGCGCGTGAGGATTTCGGTTTGCACGAACAGGTTGCTGAAGGCAGGATGGGCGGCGTCGGCGGCGGCCGGCGCCAGCACCACTTCGGCGTAGCTGGTGATTTCGACGACGCGCCGCGCACGTCCGCGATTGGTGATGCGGCTGCGGCGTAGTTCGATATCGTCTTCCGGCGACACCACGATTTCGGTATGCGTCTCGAAATCGTTGCCGCGCCGGCGGAATTCGGCCCGCCCCTCGGAAAAGATCACTTCGTACGTTTTCGGCTGCTTCAAGGTCGGCTGATAGGCGGTGGACCAGAACAGGCCGCTGGCGACGTCGCGCACATAGCAGAAGGTGCCCCAGTTATCGCGCGTGCTGTCCTGGTGCCAGCGCGTGACGGCCAGGTCCTTCCAGCGGCTGGAGCCGCCGCCGGCATTGGTCACCATCACGTGATAGCGGCCGTTCGACAGCAACTGCACTTCCGGCACCGGGGTATTGGGCGTATTCAGCACCCGCACTGGAACGTCCATATTGCTCGACGTGGCGGTGCGGATGATCGCCAGTTCGGTGGTATTGGAGTAGAAGGCGGCAGTCTTCGGAATTTTTTCATGCAACAGCAGCGCGGTGGCTTGAAACAGCGGATCCGATTCAAAACGCCGTTGCATCGGGCGATCCAGCAGCAGATAGGCAAGGGCCAGCAGGCTCATGCCCTGGTGGTGCGCCATCCACGACTGGATCAGGGCATACGGCTTGCCGCGCGGCAGGCGGACGCTGCTGTAGTCGATCGCTTCGTAAAAGCCGAAACGCGACAGGAAGCCTTCTGCCGCCAGCCGCTCCAGGTTGGCGCACGCTTGCTCCGGTGCCACCATCAACGCCAGCGCCGAGGCATACGGCGCAATCACCAGGTCGTCCGCCAAGCCGCGCTTCAAGCCCATGCCGGGCACGCCGAAGGC
>DATJCV010000332.1:0-1834 GCA_035497775.1 Burkholderiaceae bacterium
CTTTGCCGACTACCGCTTCGACAACATCGCCTCCGCCATCTACAAGTTTGTCTGGGACGAATATTGCGACTGGTATCTGGAAGTCGCCAAGGTGCAGATGCAACACGGCAGCGAGGCGCAGCAGCGCGCCACCCGCCGCACCCTGTTGCGGGTGCTGGAAACCGTGCTGCGGCTGGCGCATCCGGTGATTCCGTACATCACCGAAACGCTGTGGCAAACGGTGGCGCCGCTGGCCGGCCGCACGCTGAAAGCCGACGGCGACAGCATCATGCTGCAAGCCTATCCAGTGGCGCAACAGGAAAAGATCGACCTGGCGGCAGAAGCCTGGATGGCGCAACTGAAAGCGCTGACCGATGCCTGCCGCAACCTGCGCGGCGAAATGCAGCTGTCACCGGCGCTGCGCGTGCCGCTGATCATGCAAGCGGCCGGCGCCGAACAGCAGACGCGGCTGCAATCGTTCGCGCCCTATCTGCAAGCGCTGGCCAAGTTGTCCGCAGTCGAGGTGGCGAGCGCGCTGCCGTCGTCGCCGGCACCGGTCTCGGTGGTCGACGAGGTGCGGCTGATGCTGCAGGTCGAGATCGACCTGGCGGCGGAACGCGAACGGATCGGCAAGGAAGTCGCGCGCCTGGAAGGCGAGATCGGCAAGGCCGAAGCCAAGCTCGGCAATGAAAGCTTCGTCGCCCGCGCGCCGGCACAGGTGGTGGCGCAGGAAAAGGAAAGGCTGACGAATTTTTCAGCAACGCTGGAAAAATTGCGGGAGCAGCTGGACAAGTTGCAAGCTGCTTGAAATCCATTACACTTTCGACCACAACCCGCCGGCCACCTCGACACAGATAAGGAGCATCATGATCAAAGCACTCTTGCTGGCCGTTTCCGCGACCATCGCACTGGCGCCGCTGGCCGCCGTCGCCCAGCAGAAATCCGCGGTCGGGCTATGGAAAACCATCGACGATCACAGCGGCAAGCCGAAATCGCTGATCCGCATCAGCGAAGCCGACGGCGAGTACAGGGGCAAGATCGAAAAACTGTTTCGGGAGCCGAACGAAGACCAGAATCCGAAATGCGACAAGTGCGAGGATGCGCGCAAGGATCAGCCGATCATCGGCATGACGATCCTGACCGGCATGAAGCAGGAGCAGAAGGATAGCGGCGAATACAGCGGCGGCCAGATTCTCGATCCGGCCGAGGGCAAGGTCTACAAGAGCAAGATGGCGCTGGCCGACGGCGGCAAGAAGCTGAACGTGCGTGGTTATATCGGCGTGCCGCTGCTGGGCCGCACCCAGACCTGGTTGCGCGCAGACTAAAAAGCGGCGCCCGGCAGTGTCGCCCTTTTTAAGCTAACTGACACCCGGCTACACGAAGGACAGCGTCAAGCCCGGCAAGCCGACCCCGGAAAATGCCGTCATCCAGGTCTGTCCGGCGCTCACCGGATAGGCATCGGTCCAGGTACCGGTGGTGATGATTTCGCCCGCCGCCAGCGGCGCAAATCCGAATTTTGGCGACTGCACCTGCAACACTTGGTGCAAATGCCACAACGCCTGCACCGGGCTATCCAGCACATCGCTGCCGAAACCAGCTGCCTGCAGGGTATCGCCGCACGACAGTGACACGCTGGCATCAGCCAGCACATCCGACAGCGTGCGGCGGCTGGCGGCAGTCAGCGGCTGCGGTTCACCGATGATCAAGGCGCCATGCAGGCCGAATGCGGCCACCGCATCCGCCGCTTCGAACTTCCATTCCGGAAACGGGCAAATCACGATTTCCAAACCGTGCGCCATCCACTCGATGCAGCCAGCCAGCGCTTCCGGCGACATGCCGGGCGTCGGCGTCTTGC
>DATJCV010000333.1:0-2074 GCA_035497775.1 Burkholderiaceae bacterium
GCTTTCAAGCCTTGCATGACCTCGAAGCCGTCCATGTCCGGCATTTGCAAATCGAGCAGAATCAAATCATAGCGATGGGCCGCATGCAGGGCGCACACCGTACGCGGGTCCATCGTCGAAGTGATGTGCAGATAGCCTGCATTCCGCAGCATTTGCTCCAGCAGCATCACGTTTGGCTTTTGATCATCCACCACCAGGATGCTGGCGTTGTGGATTTCGGCTACTTCAAGCATGGAATTTCCTAAAAATCATACAATGGCTACAGAACATGTTTGCATTGGTAGAACGCGGCGCTGTCACGTTATCGGCTTGCTGGCCAAGCCATGTTCCGCCGCAAAATGCAAGGCGACATCCAGCGCATCCATAAATTCGTTGACCTTGATCGGCTTGGTCAGATAACGGAAAAATCCCGCCTCCAGGCCGTGCTGAATGTCTCCGGGCACCGCGTTGGCAGACAGCGCCATTATCGGGATATGGCAGGTGCCAGGGTCATTGCGCAAAATATCCAGCGCACCATAGCCGCTGATCCCGGGAAGATTAATATCCATCAAAATTACGTCCGGCTGATGGCTCCGTGCCAGCTGAATACCGAGGTAACCATCCGCCGCCGACAGCAATTTCAGATCGTTGCGGCGCTCAATGAGCTGCTCGACCAAGGCCAGATTGGCCGGATTGTCTTCGACATACAGCAAGGTGCGCTGCGATTCCGCTACTGGCGGCGGCGCCACGCCCTGCGGCCTCGCGCCAGGCGCTGCCGGGCCTGCACCGCCGATGGTGTCAAGCTTGGCAAGCTCCATCTGCGGGTTGGCAGAGGCAGGCAATTCAACCCAAAAGGTGCTGCCGACATCGACTCTGCTTTCGACGCCGATCGCGCCGCCCATTAACTCGACCAATTGTTTCGTCACCACCAGCCCGATGCCGGTACCTTCTTCAGAACTGGCCTCTTGCCCCAGTCGGTTGAAAGGCTGAAATAATTGCGCCAGTTGTTCCGGCACCAAGCCGGCACCGGTATCCGTGACGCTGAGGCGTATCCGGTTGACGCCGCTTAATCCGCAATCGACCGTGACCTTGCCGCCATCCCGATTGTATTTAATCGCGTTCGACAGCAGGTTGATCACCACTTGCTTGACCCGCGTGCAGTCGGCATGAACATAAAAGGGCTCCCCCAGCGGCGGAAAGGTCATTTCAATTCCGCGCTTTTGCGCCTGTGGCTCGATCATGGCCCGGCAATCCTGCAGCACCGCGCTCAACGACATGGGCTCTTGCGACATCGTCACCTTGCCTGATTCAATCATGGCGAGGTCGAGAATCTCATTGATCAGGCGCAACAGATACCAACCTGCCTGCAGGATCTGATCAATGGAACTCTTTTGCGTCTGCGACGGCGGCGGCGTGTCGGAGGCCATCAATTGGGCAAATCCGAGCACGGCATTCAACGGCGTGCGCAACTCATGACTCATACTGGATAAAAATTTGGATTTCGCCAGGTTGGCGTTTTCCGCCGTCTCCCGCGCATTTTCCAGTTCGATGTTCTTTTCCTGCAAGGTGTGCTCGAATTCCTTGCGGTCAGTCACATCACGCGCTGCGGCGAACACCCCTTGCAATTTGCGATCGCGATCATGGAAGGTCGTGGCGTTGTACGAAACCACGGTTTTCAGGCCATCCCGGGCGCGCGCGGTCAGTTCATAATTGGTCACCTTACCTTCGCGCAGAACGCGCGTAATGGCTGCCTGCGCCCGCTCCGGATCGGTAAAGTAATTCTTGAATGGCGCGCCAATCAATTCATCGCGGGTGCAGCCGGTCAATGCCTCCATTTGATGATTGACGTCGCTGATGATGCCGCGCAGGTCAGTCGCAATCAGCGCATCGATATTCGATTCGATCAGCGAGCGCGTATAAAACTGCTGATCGCGCAAGCTCTGGTCCAGCAACTCCTGCTCCACCTCGACCTGCTTGCGCGCGGTGTTGTCGGTGCCGATCAACAGATAGCCGATCACCTTCTTTTGCGCATCGCGCAGCGCCGTGACCGATACGATCGCCGGGAAGCGGCTGCCATCCTTGCGGATATAGGTCA
>DATJCV010000334.1:0-3763 GCA_035497775.1 Burkholderiaceae bacterium
AAATCTGGCCCATCGCTTTCTTGGTCGCCTCGCGCGGCGGCAGGCCTTCCTCGCTCATGATGCGCTCGACGTTCTCCACCACCACGATGGCGTCATCCACCAGGATGCCGATTGCCAGCACCAGTCCGAACATGGTCAGCACGTTGATCGAAAAGCCGAAGGCGTTCATGACCGCGAACGTACCCATCAGCGCCACCGGCACCACCACCGTCGGGATCAGCGTGTAGCGGATGTTCTGCAAGAACAGGAAGATCACCAGGAACACCAGCACGATGGCTTCCAGCAGCGTTTTCACCACTTCCTGGATCGAGATCTTGACGAACTCGGAGGTGTCGTAGGGCACCGTGTATTTCACGTTGGGCGGAAAATATTTCGACAACTCGTCCATCTTGGCGTGCACCGCGTTGGCGGTGCCGAGCGCGTTGGCGGTCGGTGACAGCTGCACGCCGATGGCGGAGATCGGCTTGCCGTCGATGCGCGCCGAGGTGGCGTAGGCCTGGCCGCCGAGTTCGATGCGGGCGACGTCGGACAGACGCACCACCGAGCCGTCCGGATTGGCGCGCAAGACGATGGCGCCGAATTGTGCCGGGGTCGACAGCTGGCCGTTGACCACCACGGTGGCGGAAATCTGCTGCGTGCCGGGGCTGGGCAACTCGCCCAGCGTGCCGGATGCCACCTGCGCATTTTGCGCGCGGATGGCATTGCTGACATCGGCCGGCGTCAGCTTGTAACCCATCAGTCGAGCCGGATCGATCCAGATGCGCATGGCGCGTTCGCTGCCGAACAGCTGGGCCTGGCCGACGCCCGGCACGCGCTTGATTTCATTCAGCACGTTGCGCGACAGGTAATCGCCGAGCGCAATCGGGTCGAGCTTGTTGTCTTCCGAGGACAATGTGATGAACAGCAGGAAGTTGCTGCGTGCCTTGTTGACCTGCACCCCTTGCTGCGTGACTGCCTGCGGCAGCCGCGACTCGACCCGTTTCAGGCGGTTCTGCACGTCGACCGCGGCCAGGTCGGCGTTGGTGCTGGTCGAAAATGTCAGCGTGATCTGCGCCTGGCCGTTGGCCTGGCTTTGCGATTCGATGTATTGCAGGCCGTCGGCGCCATTCATCTCCTGTTCGATCAGGCTGGTGACGCTGTCTTCCAGAGCCTGGGCGGTGGCGCCGGGATAGACCGCGGTGACGACGATGGTCGGCGGCGCGATGCTCGGATATTGCGAGACCGGCAGCTTCGTGATGGAGAGCGCGCCCGCCAGAATGATGAAGAGCGCGATGACCCACGCAAAAACCGGCCTATCGATAAAAAACTTTCCCATCTGGACGCCTCTTATTGTGGGTTCGGTTTTTTATCCGCAGCCGCCTGCTGGGCGGTGGCCGATGGCGCCTCCCCGACCGGGCCTTTCCAGGCAACCGCCTTGACGGTGGCGCCGGGCCGGATTTTTTGCAAGCCTTCCACCACTACCTGCTCGCCTGCTTGCAGGCCTTCGCTGACCACCGAGGAGTTGCCGTGCGCGACGTCGGCCTTGATGCTGCGGGGGCTGACCTTGCCGTCGCTGCCGACCACCATCACCGAGGCGCCATCCATGCCGCGGATGATGGCCTGTTGCGGAACGGTGAGCGCCTGTTCATTGACCGCCTGTTCCAGCCGTGCTCGCACATACATGCCAGGCAGCAGAAAGCGGTCCGGATTGGGAAATTCAGCGCGCAAGCTGATGGCGCCCGAGCTTTCATCCACCGTCAGATCGGAAAACAGCAGTTTGCCGGCATGCGGGTAGGGCTGGCCGTCTTCCATGACCAGCGTCACTTTCGCCTGGCCGGCGCCGGTGCTGCTCAGCTTGCCGGCCGCCAGCGCGCGCCGCAGCTGCAGCAGTTCGGTGCTGGACTGGGTCAGGTTGACGTAGATTGGATCGATCTGCTGGACGGTGGCCAGCGGCGTCGCCTCGCCTTGGCCGACCAGCGCCCCTTCGGTAACCTGGGCACGGCCGGTACGGCCCGAAATCGGCGCGGTGACGGTGGCATAGCCCAGGTTCAGGCTGGCGGTCTGGCGCGCGGCCCGGCTCGCGGCCAGCTCGGCGACGGCCTGCTTTTGCGCGGTCAACGCATCGTCGAATTCCTGCTTGCTGACGGCATTTTGCTCGACCAGCGGCTGGTAGCGCTGCACTTTCAGATTGGCTTGCGCCAGATTGGCATCGGCTTTGGCGACCGCCGCCTCGGTACTGGCATAGGCCGCCTGGAACGGCGCCGGATCGATTCGGAACAGTACTTCCCCGGCTTTCACGTCGCTGCCTTCGCGGAACACGCGTTGCAACACGATGCCGGCGGCGCGAGCCCGCACTTGCGCAACCCGGCTCGCTTCCAGCCGCCCCGGCAGTTCGTTGGCCACCACCAGCCGCTGCGGCGTCACCGTGACCACCGCCACTTCCGCCGGCGGCATGCCGGAGCCCTGACCTGGCATCGCGGCCTTGTTGCCGCAGCCGGACACGGCAAACAGGGTCATCAGGGCCAGCGCGCCAGCAGGCAGCAGGCGTGACTGGGCTCGGGCGCGACGAATGTAATGGACTGGATTCATGAATCTCTCGTGCGGTGATTGAGGAAATGGCGCCGGTACTCTCGGCGGCTGTTGCCGGAACGCAAAAAAAGCGGAAAGCGCAAGAATAACGCGGGACGCCTTGCTGCGCATAAACAAAGCTTGAAAAGAAAAAGAATTATCGAAGAGTAGACAGCGTCATTTTCTTGAAACGCCGCCTAACGTCTTTCTTTTTCGAAGGCATATTGCCTTTGAATGCCATTTGGGATGAGCCGCACCGATTGCCGCCGCATCGGTGCGGAGGCAAGAAATAAGCGCATTCGGAAGAAATCGGTGAGGAAAAGGGATGGGGATAAATAATTGATATGAAATCCATCTTTAATGAAAAATCAATCTATTGGAACGATTGTCATTTGCCGATCGAAATTCGTCGAATCGGCCGGAAACCCGCGCCATTGCTTGTAATTTTATGTTTCGCAAGAATTTTTGGTTCGCGTTGACTGAAGAAAACGTGCGGCGTAGCCTTCGCCAAGTCGTGCTCGAATGACATTCAATCTGCGTTTTGAGGGGGAAATATGGTGCAGCGAACGATCGATATCACGCTGGCGGCGTTTGCCAGCGCCGCCGCTTTCCTGCTGTCATGGCCATTCTGGCGCGACTTCGAATACTGGCCGGAGTCGCACACGATGTGGCTGGTTTACTTCGCCGTCGGTTTCGTCCTGTCGGTATATGTCTTTTACGTATTTCTTGGCAGCCTGCGCACGCTGTTCGAACACGACGCGCTGGAGCACGCCGCGGCCCAAGCTCGCAACGCGACTCCCGGCGTCAGCGATGAAGGAGACCGGTCATGAGTTGCGGCGCTGGCGAAAAATGCGAGGAACCGCGCAAACGCCGCATCGCGCTTGGCGTGCTGGGCCTGATGGTGTTGCTGTTTGCCGTCCTGTCCGTGTTTTCCTTCCTGAACGAGCGCGGCCAGGTGACGCCGGACAAGATTGCCTTTGGCAGCTACAACGCGGTGGAAGGCAAGCGCGTATTCCAGTCATACAACTGCATGGGTTGCCACACGATCGTCGGCAATGGCGCCTATTTCGGACCTGACCTGACCAAGGTGTATGAGCGTGCCGGCCCGGCCTGGCTGGCGGCGTTCCTGCCGTCGGCGGCAAGCTGGCCTACCAGCGCCGCGGTGCGTACCCAGCTACAAAATCCGGCAGCGGCGGCGGAACCCGGCAGCGAGTCG
>DATJCV010000335.1:0-3905 GCA_035497775.1 Burkholderiaceae bacterium
GGCCGGCGGCGGCGCGCTGGTTGTCGACCGAGGCGCGGATTTGAGCGCCAAAGCGGGTGCGTTCGATCAGATAGCCGAGCGCCAGCGTGACGACCATCACGACGCCGATCAGGAACAGGCGGTAGGCGCCGACCTCCAGCCCGAAAATGTCGACCTGCCCGCGTAGCCAGGCCGGCAGGCGCACCGGCTGTTGCGCCGGCCCCCATACGTAGGTGGCGGCGGCCACCACCATGAAGGTCAGGCCGATGGAAAACAGCACCTGGTCCAGCGGATCGGCCTGGTACAGCCGGCGGTACAGCGACCGTTCCAGCACCCAACCGACCAGCGCGGCGGCAATGAACGCCACCGGCAGCGTCAGCAGAAACGGCGCCTCCATCCGATTCATCAATTCGACGCAGACATAACCGCCCAGCATGGCGAAAGCGCCGTGCGCAAGGTTGACGAAATTCATCAACCCCAGCGTGACCGAAAGGCCGACACTGATCAAAAACAGCAGGCTGCCATAGGCGATACCGTCGAACAACACGCCGATGAAGTTGCTCAGCATGGCAGCCGTTGCCGCAGCGAGCGCCGCGCAATCCGGGCGTTGCCGGCGAGGGAATGGTGCATGATGCGGTTTCCTTCCAACGACAGAAATAGAGAAATGGCCGACCTGGCAGACCACCGATGCGCCGTTTTTGCATGCGTTGTCGCACCTGGATCCGCTCTCACAAAAACCCGCGTCCTGTAGGAGTGCGCTTTGGCACGACCGGCAAAGCGGCAAGCCGCATTAAAAATAGCGGGAGTATGAAGCAAAGACAACCAGATTACGAGCGATAATTGCCTTATATACGGTGAGTATATGGCTGGCAGCGACTGCATGGCACAGCGCAGTCAAGCCGGCATAGCCACGCAGCGCGCCAAGCCATCACGCTCGGCCATGTTCCGCATCCAACGCGTGAAACACTTCCTGCGCCAGATGAAACGCCGAATTGGCCGCCGGCACCCCGCAGTAGATCGCCGTTTGCAACAGCACTTCCTTGATCTCGTCGCGCGAGACGCCATTATTGGCGGCGGCGCGCAAATGCAGCTTCAACTCCGCTTCGCGGTTCAGCGCCACCATCATCGCGATTGTCAACAGGCTGCGCGTATGGCGCGGCAAGCCGGGCCGAGTCCAGATTTCGCCCCAGGCGTAGCGTGTGATCAAATCTTGGAATTCTGCGCTCAGTGGCGTGCGGTTTTCCTGTGCCCGATCCACATAGGCATCGCCCAACACCGCACGCCGCACCGCCATGCCAGCCGCATGCCGTTCCTGTTCGTCCATCTCCGTCCTTTCGGCGCGCTTCAGGCGCTCAGGAAATCGATCACCGCCGTCGTGAACCGGTCGGCCTGCTCCCAGTTCGACAGGTGCGCGGCATCCAGTTCGAGAAAACGAGCGCCGGCAATCTGCTGCGCCACGAATTCGCCGTCGTGCGGCGGCGTTGCTTTGTCCTGGCTGCCGGCGATGACCAGCGTTGGTGCGCGGATGGCAACCAGGTCATCGCGCATGTCCATGTCACGCACCGCTGCACAATTAGCGATATAACCGGCGGGCGAAGTGTGCAGCAGCATGGCGCGTGCCCGGTCGATCTGCTGCGGCTCACGCGCCGCGAAGCCCGGGGTAAACCAGCGCTCGACCACGCCCTCGGCAATCGCCGCCATGCCGGCCAGCTTGACCTTGTCGATTCGCACGTTCCATGCCTCCCGTGGCGGGATGCGGGCCGCGGTATTGCTGAGCACCAGGCGCTCGATGCGCGATGCGTGATGCGCACCCAGCCACATGCCGATCATGCCGCCCATCGACAGGCCGCAGAAGTGCGCGCGCTTGATCTGCAAGTGGTCCATCAGGCCGATCACGTCGCCGGCCAGTTGCGCGATACTGTACGGGCCAGGCGTCACCTGCGACTGGCCGTGGCCGCGGGCGTCATGCCGCAACACCTGGAAATGCTCCAGCAGGCGCGGCATCTGTGGCGCCCACATGCCAAGCTCGGTGCCGAGCGAATTGGACAGCACCAGTACTGGCGCATCGGGCCGTCCTTCAATCTGATAATGCAGCTTGGCGTCGCCGGTTTCGATGATGGGCATGGGCTTCACTCCTGATTGCGATTGTTCTTGAGGCGGTCATGGCGGCGCAGCACGCGCTCGACAAATTCATCGGCCACGCCAAGATAGGCAGCGGAGTCGAATAGCCGCTGCCATTCCGCCACCGGCAATGCGGCGCCGACTTGCGGCATCTCCGCCAGCACCTCCTGCAACTGACGGCCGCTGGCGGCGGCGCTATGGCATGCCTGCTCCACCAGCTGATGCGCCTGCATGCGGCCGATTTTGGGGGCCAGCGCCAGAGTCACCGCTTCCGCCATGATCAAGCCATGCGTCATGTCGAGATTGGCGCGCATGCGCTCGGCATCGACCGTCAGGCCTTGCGTCACTTGCCGCATGTGCTGCAACGCGCCGGCGGTCAACTGCACTATCTCCGGCAGAGTATCCCACTCGGCTTGCCAGCCGCCCAGCGCGCGCTCGTGTTCCTGCACCATCGCCGTCAACATGGTCGCGACCAGCCCGGGCACGCGTACCGCCGCCGCCAGAGTCGCCGCGCAGGCGATCGGATTGCGCTTGTGCGGCATGCTCGAGGAACCGCCGCGGCCGGGCGCCGCCGGCTCCGCCACTTCACTCACTTCGGTTTGCGTCTGCAGGGAAAGGTCGCGCGCGATCTTGCCCAGGCTGCCGGTCAGCAAGCCCAGTACGGTGGCCACTTCGGCCACGCGGTCGCGCTGCGTATGCCAGGGCGTGTCTGCCAATTCCAGATCCAGTTCGGTTGCCAGCGTGGTCGCCACCTCCAGGCCGCGCGTGCCGAGGCTGGCCAGCGTGCCGGCGGCGCCGCCGAACTGCAGGGCCAGTAGGCGCGGCCGCAATTCGTCCAGCCGCTGCCGATGCCGCAGCAGTGCGTCCAGCCAGCCGGCCGCCTTCAGGCCGAAGGTGGTCGGCAGTGCGTGCTGCATCCAGGTACGGCCGATCATCGGCGCCTGGCGATGCGTACTCGCCAGCCGCGCCAGCGCATCCGCCAGCAACGCCAGTTCGGCGTCAATATGGGTCAGAGCATCGCGTAACTGCAGCAGCAGGCCGGTATCGATCACGTCCTGGCTGGTGGCGCCCCAGTGCACGTACTTCGCCGCATCGGCGTCGGTTTTAGCGACGTGCGCGGTCAACTGCTGGATCAGCGGAATCGCCAGATTGCCCGCCGTCGCGGCGGCCTGCGTCAGCGCCTCGAAGTCGATGTGCGCGGCCTCGCAGCCCGCTTCGATGGCGGCTACTGCCTGCGCCGGGATCACGCCATGCGCCGCTTCGGCACGCGCCAGCGCGGCCTCGAAATCGAGCATGCGCTGAATCGCGGCACGGTCCGAAAAAACGTTCCGCATGGCGTCGGTGGAAAACATCCGCCCGGTGAGGCTGGACACGGTCATGGCTAGGCACTCTCTCCGCTGGCAATTGCCCTACTCTGCTCAGATATCGAAAAACACGGTTTCATCGGCACCGGCCATCCCTGCCTGCAGGACGATGTCCCATTCCAGCACGCCGGCCTGCTCGGCGCTATGGCGCGCAATCAGGGTCGAGCGCCGCTCGGCCGGCACCGCGCCGAGCACCGGATCATCGGCATTTGCCGGCTCGTCCGGAAAATAGACGCGTGTCACCAGATGTTTCAGCAAGCCGCGTGCAAACACGGTGACGGCGATGTGCGGTGCCTGCAGGCTGCCGTTCGGCCCCGGTACGCGACCCGGCTTGATGGTGGTGAAGCGAAAAAACCCATCGCCATCGGTCGGCGCCCGGCCAAAACCGCGAAAGCCCGGCTCCAGCGGCAAATCGCGGGTGTCGTCCGGATGCGCATATTT
>DATJCV010000336.1:0-3142 GCA_035497775.1 Burkholderiaceae bacterium
TCGGTATCGATCGTCTATTCGACCAAGGAAGCCACCGCCGAGCTGGCGAAAGCGGTGGAAAAGGACCTGGGCGCCAAGGGCATCAAGGTGACGTCGCATGCCTTCGATCCGGCGATCACCGACTTCAAGCCGATCATCAACTAGGTCAAGCTGCAGGACAAATCCGAAGTGCTGCTGATGAGCGGCTACGAAAACGACTATGTCGGCATCCTGCGCGCGGCCAAGGTGCTGAAGCCGCAGCTGAAGTCGGTAGTCGGCCTGTGGTCGCTGGCGGTGCCGAAAATGGCGACCGATTTCCCGGACCTGACGCCGAACGTAATCGGCACGGCGATGCTGCCGTATCCGGTCGAGTACAAGGCGGTCGAAGGCAAGCAGTTCGCCGATACCTACAAGCGCATGTTCAACAAGGAAGTCGATTACCTGGCGCAGTTCGGCTACGTCAAGGCGACCTTGCTGTTCGAGGCGATCGCACGCTCGGCTGACAACGGTGCGCTGAAAAACGGCGGCCTGTCGGATGAGCTGCGCAAGACCAATCGCGATACGCTGATCGGCCGCGTCACCTTCGACGCCAGCGGCGACAATCCGAACTTCCAGCAGCGCATGGGCCAGCATGACAATGGCAAGATCGTGATCGTGTCGCCGGCGGCCGATGCCAGCGGCAAGCTGAAGTATCCGGCGGTGCCCTGGTAAGCCGGTCGTCTGGACCGCCTTTATTGGCAGGCTGTCCGGGAAACGCGGGCCAATAGATAGCGTGTCATTCCCGCGTGCGCGGGAATGGTGCGCCGTTATTCAGTCCGCGCTTTCCCGCTGCACGCATTTTCAAATCACGGCTTTTTTCTCATTACGGTTGCCATGTCAGAACTGATTCTGCAATCCCTTTATTCAGGCGCGCTGGTCGGCGGCGTCTATGCGTTGATCGCGCTCGGGCTGTCGCTGGCGTTCGGCACCATGCGCATCATCAACTTGGCGCACGGCGAACTGGTGTTGCTGGCGGCCTACGTCGGCTACACGGTGGAAAGCCGCTTCGGCGTCAATCCGCTGCTGGCGCTGCCGCTCGCGCTGGTGGTGGTGTGCGCCTGTTCCGCCATCGTCTATTTTCTAGTGTCGCGCCTGACCCGCAACCGCGAATTGAATTCGCTGATGCTGACCTTCGCGCTCGGCATGATCCTGACCAACGGCGTGCTGCTGATCTGGGCCAGCGACATCCGTTCGACCGGCAACGCGACGATGCAGGACGCGCTGCAGATCGGCAACCTGTACAGCATGTTTTCCGAGCTGCTGTTTTTTGTGCTGAGCCTGGCGGTGGCCGCAGTGCTCGGCTGGTGGCTGTCGCGCAGCTGGTACGGCCGCGCAGTACGCGCGGTGTCGTCGAACCGCGATGCCGCCAAGCTGATGGGCATCAACCCGGCCAAGGTCGAGCTGGTGTCGTTCCTGGTGGCCGGCGTGCTGGCGACCATCGCCGGCATCGCGATTTTTTCCAGCGGCGTGATCTCGCCGCCGCTCGGCCATTCGCTGACGGTCAAGGCCTTCATCATCACCGTGCTGGCCGGGGTCGGCTCGGTGCCGGGCGTGGTGCTGGCGGCGATGCTGCTCGGCATTACCGAAGCGATGACGGTCACTTTGTTCAGCTCGGCCTTGCAGGAACTGACCGGCATGGTGCTGTTCCTGCTGGTGCTGTTCATCATGCCGAACGGCTTGTTCGGCGCCACCAAGCGACGGGGATAAATCATGAAAAAATTCTTGTGGCTGGCAGTCGCCGTCTTGTATCTGGTGGTGCCGTATGCCTTGCACGGCAACAGCTATCTGCTCAGCCTGACCGTCTCGGCCCTGATCGTGGCCGGCATCGCGGTGGCCTGGGCGCTGCTCGGCAACCTGGGAGGCATGGTCAGCTTCGGGCACGCGGCGTTCTTCGGCATCGGCGCGTACTCATCGGCGCTGCTGACGATGAAGGCCGGCTGGCCGGTGCTGCTGGCGATGCCGGTGGCCGGCCTGTTCGCGTCGGTTGCGTCGCTGGCGATGCTGCCGGCGCTACGGCTGTCGGGCCCGTATTTCGCGCTGGCGATCCTGGCCTATGCGCATATCTTCCGCATCCTGGCGACCGAATTCACCTCGCTCACCAACGGCTCGGGCGGCCTGTCGTCGATCCCCGGCTTGCCGACCATCATCCAGCTGGATTTCCTGGCCGGCCTCGGCCCCTACCTGCTGATCCTGACGCTGGTGTTGGCGTTCTGCCTGATCTACGCGCGCGTGCGCAGCAGCTACTACGGCATCGCCTTGCGCGCGATGCACGACAGCGAAGACGCGACCCGGGTGGTGGGTGTCAACAGCGTGCTGCTGAAGTCGTGGATGCTGCTGCTGTCGGCGTTCATGACCGGCATGATCGGCGCCTTCAACGCCCACATCATCAACTTCCTGGAACCGGACTATGCCTTCAACGGTTCGTGGAGCGTGCTGCCGATCGTCGCCGCGATCTTCGGCGGCTACCGCACCGTGACCGGGCCGATGATCGGCGCGGTCGTGATTTATATGCTGGATCAGCTCGTGTTCAAGTCGATGCTGTCGTCCGGCCATCAGATCATCCTCGGCATCGTGCTGGCGGCGATGATTTTGTTCGCGCCGGACGGCCTGCTGTCGCTGTTCCGGAAAAAGGCGGCAATGGAAAAAAAGGCGGAGGTGCAGCATGCTGAAGCTTGAGCGCGTCACGATCCAGTTCGGCGGCCTGACCGCGCTGAAGGATGTCAGTTTTTCGATGGGCTCGGAGCAGGTGGTCGGGCTGGTCGGGCCGAACGGCGCCGGCAAGACCACCCTGTTCAATGCGATCTCCGGACTGGTCAAGCCGACTGCCGGCAAGGTCGAGTTCGACGGCATCGAACTGAGCCGCAAGCCGCTCTACACGCGGGCGCGCGTCGGCATCGGCCGCACCTTCCAGATCCCGCAGCCGATGCATGAACTGACGGTGCGCGAAAACTTGATCGTCGCCCAGCGCTTCGGCAATGGCCGGGTCGATCATGCGCGCATCGACGAACTGCTGGCATTCATGGACCTGACGGCGCAAGCCGAGCGCGACGCCGCCACCGGCCTGGCGCTGCAGGAACTGAAGCGGCTGGAAGTGGCGAAGGCGCTGGCGACCGAGCCGAAGTTG
>DATJCV010000337.1:0-5208 GCA_035497775.1 Burkholderiaceae bacterium
GCCATCGGCCGGCGGCGGCGCCAGATGGACCACGACCGCGGCCAGCCGCGCCAGGCGCGCCAGCGTGTGCGGCAAGTCGAGATCGGCCACGATCGGGACGGCGCCGGCGGCGCGCAATTCGGCGCAACGCTCCGCCTGGCTGGTGACGGCGAACACCCGAAAGCGGGCGCGCACCAGCGGCAGCAGGCGCAGACCGACATCGCCGCAGCCCACGATCAGCAGACGCGGCTTGCCGAATTTTTTATCATTTGAGTTCATGAGCGGGATTGTATGGCCTTCCAAGTAACTGTTCAGCCGAGCGGTCGGCAATTTGTCTGCGAAGACGGCGAAACCGTGCTGGCAGCCGCCATCCGTTGCGGCGTCGGTCTGCCCTACGGCTGCAAGAACGGCGCCTGCGGCAGTTGCAAGGGCAAGCTGCTGTCCGGCGACGTCACGCATGGCGCACATCAGGAAAAGGCCCTCTCGGTGCGGGATGAGGAAAACGGCTCGGCGCTGTTCTGCTGCGCGACCCCACAATCCGATCTGGTGATCGAGGCGCGCGAGGTGCTTGGCATGGGTCAGTTTCCAGTTCGCAAGATGCCGTCGCGGGTGACGAAGATTCAAAAGGTGGCGGATGACGTCATCATCGTTTCGCTGCAACTGCCGGCCGGCGAACGGCTGCAATACCTGGCCGGCCAATACCTCGAATTCATTCTGCGCGACGGTACCCGGCGCAGCTACAGCATCGCCAACGCTCCGCATTTGGATGGCAACATCACGCTGCATATCCGCCACATGCCGGGCGGCATGTTTACCGATCAGGCATTTACGACGCTGAAGGAGCGCGACATCCTGCGCTTCGAGGCGCCGCTCGGCACCTTCTTCCTGCGCGAGGATTCCGACAAGCCGATGGTGCTGCTGGCCTCCGGCACCGGCTTTGCGCCGATCAAGGCCCTGATTGAACAATCCATCTACGCCCAGTCGACGCGGCCGATGACGCTGTACTGGGGCGGCCGCCGGCCGCGCGACTTGTACATGCAGGCGCTGTGCGAGGAATGGGCGCGCACGCTGCCGCATTTCCAGTATGTGCCGGTGGTTTCCGACGCCACGCCGGAGGACGGCTGGCACGGCCGTACCGGCTTCGTACATCGGGCCGTGCTGGAAGATATGCCCGATCTTTCGGGATACCAGGTCTATGCCTGCGGAGCGCCGGTGATGGTCGATGCCGCAAAGAGCGACTTCGCGGCGGCCGGGCTACCGGCGGAGGAGTTTTTCGCCGACGCCTTCACCTCAGAAGCCGACCTGATGAAATAGGCTGGGCCGCCTGGGCGGTTCCGGCGCTGTACGGCGCGTCGCCAGCTGGCCGGCGCCCCGGCACCGCTCACTAGGTACACGCATGTGCGGCCGGGCCGGCTCCCGACGTCACCTCACGCGGGATTCCGGCTTTCGGCTGGCGCCTGCCCCGCTTGCGCGGCCATGCGCGCGGCTGCCCAGCTGAAACGCGTATTCATAGGTGAACAGCGAGCCGTAGAAGAATATCTGGGCCGAGTAATAGATCCAGGTGATCAGCACCACCACCGAGCCGGCGGCGCCGTACGAAGAGCTAATGTTGCTGCGGGCGACATACAAGGTGATCAACGCCTTGCCGACCGAGAACAGCGCCGCGGTGATGAAGGCGCCGACAATCACATCCCTCCAGGCGATCCTGGTCGCCGGCAGGTACTTGAAAATCACCGCGAACAGGGCGGCAACGATCAGGAAGGACACCGCGCTGGTCACGCCGCGCGTGATGATTTCAAATACCGAATCGGCGCCGCCCCCACCCCAGAGGCGACTGAGCGCCGCCAGCGCGGTGCTGACGGCGAGCGATGCCAGCAGCATCAGCGCCAGCACCAGGATCAGTCCGAACGACAGGAAGCGTTCCCGCAGCAGGCCCCAGATGCCTGAGCTTGCGCTCTTTGGCACTTCCCACAATTCGTCGAGGCTGTCCTTGAGCTCAGCAAATGCGGTGGTCGCGCTGACCAGGATCAGCGCGGCCGACACCAGGCTTGCCATCAAACTCGCATCCTTGTGCTGCGTCCCCTGCAGGATGGCCCGAATCGCGTCCGCACCCTGTGCGCCCATCAGGCTCTTCATCTGCTCCACCAGCAATTGCCGCACCGTCTCTTCGCCAAAGAAAATCCCGGCCATGGCTACCACCAGCACCAGCATCGGTGCCAGCGAAAACAAGGTGTACAGCGCCAGCGCCGCGCCCTTGCTGGCCGCCCGACGCGCGGCCCACGCCCGGCCGGCATCGACGGCGACCGCGCCGATATTCCTGAGGTAGGCCATTTTCGAACGGCTCGGACGGCGCGCTGCCGGCCTCTTGCTCAGTGCAGCGGCCGGCGCAGCAGGGACAGCCGAGGCTGGCACCAAAGCGCGAGGCGGCTGCTGCGGCAGCACGGCATCGCGCGCGGGCGCGGCCGAGCGGTGTTGCCGCAGTTCGCTCCAGGCCGAATAGGTGAGCACCAGAAGTTGCGCGACCGACCACAGAATTTCCCATTTGGAGGCGCGTTTGGCTGGTTTCATGACTCCGCCTTTTTACATAGCTCAGGGCGGTGGGAGCAATACTTGAAATCAACGAACTCCCACAGGATAAAGACGGCAGGCGTGCCGGCAACTGGACGGCGTTGCGTCGGAATAAACGGCGCCCACGCCTGCCGCCGCGCAGCCCAGGCCGATTTCCATATGTTCCTGATAGGGCAATTTATCAGCAGCTTTGTTCCGGCTACCCGCTGCTCGCACCGTGCAAAGCTGCGCCGCATCAAGCCCGGTAACCGCCGGCACGTCGGCGGACGCACCCAAAAATTTTTTGACGCACTGCGCAAAACGCCCTAATATGGGCCGCATGAAACCATCAGCCCAACTGCTGCGACGCCGAGCCCCGATTCCACCTTCCGGGATGCCGTGCGCGTGAGCGTTTGCTGATCACGAAGCCACAGGCAAGCCCTGTGGTTTTTTTTTGAACGCATTTTTTGCACCCTTGCGAATTACCCGCACCGTTTTGCCTAGGAGATCCCCGATGGAATTCAGCCAGTACGACGTCGACGCCCTAATGTATGTGACTACCCGCCCGCCGCTGGTGTTTACCGAAGGCAGCGGCATGTGGATCACCGACCATACCGGCAAGCGCTATCTCGATTACCTGCAGGGCTGGGCGGTCAACTGCCTAGGCCACTCGCCGCAATGCATCCAGGATGCGCTGGCGGCGCAGGCCAAAAAAATCATCAATCCGTCGCCGGCGTTCTACAACGCGCCGATGATCGAGCTGGCGTCGCTGCTGACGCAAAATTCCTGCTTCGACCGCGTCTTCTTTACCAACAACGGCGCCGAGGCCAACGAAGGTGCGATCAAGCTGGCGCGCAAATGGGGCAAGCTCAATCAGAACAGCGCCAGCGAAAACCGCTTCGAAATCATCACCTTCGACCACAGCTTCCATGGCCGCACGCTGGCCACCATGTCGGCCTCCGGCAAGAGCGGCTGGGACACGATGTATGCACCGCAGGTGCCCGGCTTTCCGAAAGCCGAGCTGGGCGACCTGGCCAGCGTCGAGAAGCTGATCAACGACAAGACCGTGGCGGTGATGCTGGAGCCGGTGCAGGGCGAAGGCGGCGTGATCCCGGCCTCGCACGAATTCATGCAGGCGCTGCGTGCGCTGACCAAGAAGCACAATCTGCTGCTGATCGTCGATGAAGTGCAGTCCGGCATGGGCCGCACCGGCGCGCTGTTCGCCTATCAGCTGTCGGAGATCGAGCCCGACATCATGACGCTGGCCAAGGGCATCGGCGGCGGCGTGCCGCTGGGCGCGCTGCTGTGCCGCGAAGAGATCGCCTGCTTCGAAGCCGGCGAACAGGGCGGCACCTATAACGGCAACCCGCTGATGACGGCAGTCGGCCTGGCCGTCACCAGAGAGCTGCTGAAGGACGGTTTCCTGGAATCGGTCCGGCGCAAGGGCGACTACCTGGGTGCGGCGCTGCTGCGGCTGTCGGCGCAGCACGGACTGGAAGGCGAGCGCGGCTTCGGCTTGCTGCGCGCGCTCAAGCTGGGTAAGGACATCGGCCCGCAGATCGTCGACTCCGCGCGCGAGCTGCAGCCGCTCGGCCTGCTGCTGAATTCGCCGCGCCCGAACCTGCTGCGCTTCATGCCGGCTTTGAACGTGACCGAGGACGAGATCGACCAGATGATCGCCATGCTGTCGGGCGTGCTTAAGCAGCTCGGCCACTGAGCCCGGCTTGCCCGTCGGCATGGGTTTTCCTTACAGCCTGTTTGAAAACTCGAAGAAAGCGAAGTAAGTTGGCAGTCTAATGCGCAGAAAGCGCAGGAGGGATTGCCATATGGACAGGCCGACATCGGGCCAAACAGGTAGAGCAAGCGCGCAAGAGCAAGCGGTATCCGAGTGACTTGACGGATGCGGAATGGGAGGCGGTCGAGCCCTTGCTGCCGCGCCCGGCGGGCGACCGATCTGCGGGAGGTATTGAATGCGATTCGGTACCTGGTCCGCTCAGGATGCAAGTGGCGCATGCTACCGGTGCACTTCCCGCCTTAGCAGACCGTGTACTGGTGGTTCAAGCGGTTTGTGCGGCGCCTGCTGTTTAAGGTCATCCATGATGTGGCGCTGATGCTTGACCGGCAGCAGCAAGGGAGACAGGAACAGCCCGCGGCGGGTGTGCTCGACAGTCAATCGGTCAAGGCAGCCGGTGCGGCGGTGCGCGGCTAGGACGCCAACAAGAAGGTCACTGGCCGCAAGCGGCACATTGCCGTCGATGTCGATGGACGCCTGCTGATGGTCAACCTGACACCAGCCGACATGGCTGACTCCACTGGCGCCGAGTGGTTGCTGGTAGCTCTCAAGCAGCGCTGGCCATGGGTGCGGCACCTGTTCGCCTATGCAGCCTACGACCGGCGGCAATTGCTTGACGAAGCGACGATGCTGGACTTTGTGGTGGAAGTCGTGCACAAACTGAAGGATCAGCACCGCTTCTTGCCTTTGCCGCGCCGCTGGGTGGTGGAACGTTCTTTCGGCTGGATGATGCAATGGCGCCGCCTGGTACGCGACTACGAGCGGCGCATCGATGTCTCTACCGAGATGACCGATGTCGCCATGGGTGACCTGCTGCTTAAGCGACTATTTGCGGAAAATTGGTTTTCAAACAGGCTGTAAGGAAAACACCATGAATATTTTAATGTATG
>DATJCV010000338.1:0-2425 GCA_035497775.1 Burkholderiaceae bacterium
CGGCGGCGCAAACCAGCCTCACGATCTATGGCGTGGTCGATCTGGCGCTGGTGTATTCCAGCAATCAAGGCGGCGCCTCCAATACCTATATGCGCAGCGGCAATCTTGCTGCCAGCAGGCTCGGCTTCAAGGGCACCGAAGATCTGGGCGGTGGTTCTCAAGCGCTGTTCGTGCTGGAAAACGGCTTTGAGGCCGACACCGGCGCCATGAGTTCCTCGAACACTTTGTTCAACCGCCAGGCCTATGTTGGTCTCGCCAATGCCCGCTACGGCACGCTGACCGCCGGCCGCCAGTACACGCCGTATTACCTGTTCCTCGGGCCGATCGGCCCGGTCGCCGTGCTGACCGGCGCCACCGGCGCCCATCCGGGCGACATCGACGGCCTTGACACCACGATCCGCGTCAAGAATTCGGTCAGCTATACCTCGCCGCTGTGGTCGGGGGCGCAAGCCAGCGTGATGTATGGGTTCGGCGAAGTCGCCGGCCAGACCGCGAGTGGAAATTCCGTCAGCGCGGCGCTCAAATACGATCTCAACGCCTGGAATTTCGCGCTCGGCTACCTGAGATTGAAAAACGGCAATACCCCCGGCGTGTTCGATCCGAACGCCTCGGGCAGCTTCACGATCTCGCCGGTCAACCAAGGTTATCTGTCGGCCGATTCGGTGCAATACGTCGGCGCGGCGGCGCGCTACACGGCCGGCAAGCTGACGCTCGGCGTCAACGCCACCAATGTTGCGTATCGGCCCAAGAGCAGCTCGCTGTTCGCCAACACTGCGGTCTTCAATACCGCCGGCCTGGTCGCGACTTATCAGCTCTATCCCGCCCTGTTTGTCAGCGCTGGTTACAGCTATACCCGGGAAAATGCCGCCAACGGCATCGCCGACCCGGCGCGCTACCAGCAACTGTCGTTCGAACAAACCTATTCGCTGTCCAAGCGCACCGCATTTTACGTGCTGGAAGCCTGGCAGATCGCCCGCGGCCAGACGCTCGGCGTGGCAGGCAGCGGCAACCCGGTCAATGCGGTGGCGGTGGTCGGCGATTCGCAAAGCGGCACGCCTTCATCCGGTCGCAACCAAGCCGTGCTGATGCTGGGCATCCGCCATAGTTTTTAAGGAGATGAACTGTGAACAAGCAACTCAACCAGGAAGGCCTCGACCTGTTGTTTCGTAATGCGCGGACCTATACTGAATGGTCAGGCCAGCCGGTAAGCGACGATATCCTGAAGCAGATTTACGAGATCATGAAATGGGGTCCGACCAGCGCCAATTGCTGTCCGGCACGTATTCTTTTCCTGCGCACGCCGGAAGCGAAACAACGCTTGTTGCCGGCACTTGCACCGGGCAATATTGACAAAACCATGACCGCGCCGGTCACAGCGATTATTGGCTACGACGGCAGGTTCTACGAGCAACTGCCAAAACTATTTCCTCATGCAGACGCGCGCTCGTGGTTCGCCAACACACCAGAATTGGCCGAAGTGACGGCACGCCGCAATAGCTCTCTGCAAGGTGCCTATTTCATCATCGCGGCGCGCGCCTTGGGACTGGATTGCGGACCGATGTCGGGTTTCGATCAAGCCAAAGTCGATCATGAATTTTTCCCCAGCGAGCAGCGGTCAGACTTCGAATACGAGTATTTCCCCGACAGCCATATCAAAACCAACTTCTTGTGCAATCTCGGCTATGGCGATCCAGCCAAGCTGTTCCCGCGCAGCCCGCGCCTTGATTTCGATGAAGCATGCAAATTGCTTTAAGGCTTAGCGCGCCGGTTCGCTTGTGAAATAAGTTTGATCGGTCGTTCATGACGCGGAAAATCATCGATGCCCTGCCATCGGCAAGCACCGGATAAAACCAAGTAGACGAATAGCGTTTCAGGGAGCAGGATCAAAAGGACGGGATAGCCGGCTTGTTTGCCGATTCCGGCGACCTTGATTGCAAGCACTGAGACAGGTACGCGCTATGCATCATCCGAGTAAAGCAGGGAAAGACTTCGAGCCGCCCGACCCGAAAAGGCGGCTCTTGCTGGCGGGATTGCTGTCGGCCTATACCGCCTCGCTGATTCCATGGGCCCTGGCGCAATCGGTGGCCGACGCCGATCAGGGCGCCTTCCTGGCGCTGTCGGCCATTCTCGCCGGCCGCCAGTCGCTCGACGGCGTGCAGGCCAAGCGGCTGTACGACGCCCTCAAGGCCGACGATCCCGGCTTCCCGGCGGCGGCGCAGGCGCTGCTGACACTGATCAACGAACGCAAGGTCGACCCGATGCAATTGCAGAAGCTGCTGGACAGCGAGAAATCGCCGCTGGCGCCATTGCCGCGCATCATCGTCACCGCCTGGTACATGGGCATCGTCGGCAGCAAGCAACGGGCGCGCGCCCTGGCGTTTGAAACCGCGCTGAATGCCGAGATCGTCGCCGATGTCCTGAAGCC
>DATJCV010000339.1:0-3728 GCA_035497775.1 Burkholderiaceae bacterium
GGCGCAACCGGCTGCATGCTGCTCGGCACCCTGCTCGACGAGCTGGAGGCACGCCAGCTGAAACGCGGCCTGATCACGCTATGCGTCGGCGGCGGCATGGGCATAGCCACCATCATCGAGCGCATCTGACGGCTGGCGCTCACTCGACAACACATTGCGCGGAGAACACCAGGATGATCATCGACTATCGGACGGATGCCGGCGGCATCGTCACACTCACCATCGACATGCCGGGACAGGCAGTCAACACCATGAATGCGGCATTCCAGGCGGCGCTGGCCGAGGCCGTGACGCGCCTGGAAAATGAGCGCGAACGGATCAAGGGCGTGATCCTGGCTTCCGGCAAGGATACTTTTTTCGCCGGCGGCGATCTGAAGGAACTGATCTCGATCCAGCCCGAGCAGGCTGCAGACTGCTCGCGCATGATTGCCGCCAACCAGGCCGTCTTGCGGCGCCTGGAAAAGCTGGGCCGGCCGGTGGTCGCCGCGCTCAACGGCAGCGCACTGGGCGGCGGCCTGGAGCTGGCGCTAACCTGCCATTACCGCATCAGCCTGCAGCAGCCGAAGATCCAGTTTGGCTTTCCCGAAGTGACGCTTGGCCTGCTGCCCGGGGCCGGCGGCGTGGTGCGCACGGTGCGCCTGCTCGGCTTGCAGGAAGCCATGCCGTATCTGCTCGAAGGCAAGCGCCTGGCGCCGCCGGAAGCGCTCAAAACGGGCTTCATTCACGCCCTGGCCAACGACCGTGCCGACCTGATCCAGCAGGCCGATGCCTGGATTGCCGCCAATCCGAATGCGCGCCAGCCGTGGGATGCCGACGGCTACCGGCTTCCGGGTGGCGCTCCCAACTCGCCGAAGGTGCTGCCGATGGTACAGGTGGCGCCCGCCATGCTGCGCGAAAAAACGCGCGGTAACTACCCGGCGCCGGAGGCGATCCTGTGCGCGATGGTGGAAGGCGCGCAAGTCGATTTCGACAATGCGCTGGCGATCGAAGGCCGTTATTTCGTCCATCTCGCCATCGGCCAGGTCGCTAAAAACATGATCGGCACCTTCTTTTTCCAGATGCAGGAAATCAGCGCCGGCAAAAGCCGCCCGCGCGACATCCCGCAATGGCGCGCGGCCAAGGTCGGCATTCTTGGCGCCGGCATGATGGGCGCCGGCATCGCCTGGAGCAATGCCAGCCGCGGCATTGCCTGCGTGCTGAAGGACGTCGGCGCCGAGCAGGCGGAAAACGGCAAGGCCTACAGCGCAAAACTACTCGAAAAGCGCGTGCGGCAAGGGCGCATGAGCGCGGACAAGGCGGCCGCAACGCTGGGATTGATCCACGCGACGGCTGCGGCCGCCGACCTGGCCGGTTGCGACCTGATCATCGAAGCGGTGTTCGAACAGCGCGAACTGAAGGCGCAAGTCACCAGGGAAGCGGAAGCCTTCCTCGCACCCAACGGTGTGATGGCATCCAACACCTCGACCTTGCCCATCACCGGGCTGGCGCAGGCGTTTTCCGACCCGGCACGCTTCATCGGCCTGCACTTCTTCTCGCCGGTAGACAAGATGCAACTGGTAGAAATCATCCGCGGCGCAAAAACCGCGCCAGAAACCCTGGCGCGCGCCTATGACTACGTGCAGCAGATCGGCAAGCTGCCGATCGTGGTCAACGATTCGCGCGGATTTTTTACCAGCCGGGTGTTCGGCACCTTCGTCAACGAAGGTATCGCGATGCTGGCCGAAGGGCTGGAGCCGGCCCTGATTGAAAACGCCGCGCTGGCGGTCGGCATGCCGGTCGGTCCGCTGGCGGTGCAGGATGAAGTATCGCTGACGCTGTCGCTGCATGTCGCCAACCAGGCTCGGGCCGATCTGGCTGCCGAAGGCAAAACCTGGCCGGTGCACCCTGCCACCGCCATCGTCGAACGCATGGTGCATGAATTCAAGCGCGCCGGCAAAGCCGCCGGCGCCGGCTTTTACGAATATCCGCGCGACCCTGCGGTGAATGGCGGCAAGAAATTTCTGTGGCCGACATTGCGCTCCCTGTTCGTCAAGCCGGACGTCGCCATTCCCTATGACGACGTGCGCGACCGCATCCTCTACATCCAGAGTATCGAAACCATTCGCTGTCTCGAAGAAAAAGTGCTGGAGTCCACCCGTGACGCCAACATCGGCTCCATCTTCGGCATCGGCTTCCCCGGCTGGACCGGCGGCGCAATCCAGTTCGTCAATCATGTCGGCGTCGGCAAATTTACCGAACGCGCCGAACAATTGCGCCAGCGCTATGGCGAGCGCTTCGCGCCGCCTGCATTGCTGCTGGAGCATGCGCGCAGCAACACGCGGTTCGAGTAGTTGCGAAGCACGACCGGAAGCGCGGCCTTCAAACCGCATTTCCGGCTCGGAAATAGAGTGAATTGTAGATGAACCCAAAAGCCGCGCCTCGCGGCTTTTTGCTGCGCGCAATGGTGGCGCCACATGCCATGTCGGCAAGCGTAGTCGCCTCACGCGGCGTCAGCGGTCAATCAGGCCCGATCTGAATCATCCTGCCAAAATCTGCGATGATGCCTCATGTGGCGACTGAACGGAAAGCACAGCCATCACTGGCATGCCGGGCAGCATCGGCACTCCACGCCAACCTCAAAGGCAGAAAAATGGCAACCCCAATGAAAATCGATTTCGTGTCGGACGTTTCGTGTCCGTGGTGCGTGATCGGGCTAACTGCGCTGGAACAGGCATTGGCCCGACTGGCTGACCAGGTCACTCCAGAGATTCACTTCCAGCCGTTCGAACTGAACCCGGACATGGCCCCCGACGGCCAGGACATCGGCGAGCATCTGGCCGAAAAATACGGCGCCACGGCGCAGCAATCGGCGGCCAATCGCGAAGCGATCCGCGCGCGTGGCGCGGCGCTCGGCTTTACCTTCAACATGGAGCAGCGCGGGCGCATCTACAACACCTTCGATGCGCATCGGCTACTGCATTGGGCGGAACTGGAAGGACGCCAAGCGGCCCTGAAACACGCCTTGTTCAAGGCCTACTTCACCGATGGCAAGGACCCGAGCGCACACGCAGTCCTGATCGGGCTGGCGGACGAAGTCGGGCTGGATGCCAAACGCGCCGCCGAAATCCTGGCAAGCGACGCCTATACCGCCAACGTGCGCGCCCGCGAACGCCAATACCTCAACCTCGGAATCAACTCCGTCCCCGCCATCATCATCAATGAGCGATTCCTGCTGCAAGGCGGGCAGCCGGTAGAGGCGTTTGAACAGGGCTTGCGACAAATCGTGGCACAGTCGGCGACGCCAACTGCCAGCGATGCGGCGGTCGAGCCGGCGAGCCGCGCTTGAGGCCGGCCGGCCACGCGTCCAACTTGGATGCCGGGTTCCAGCCCGAGGCACGGCCCTGGATTGAACTGAACTCGCCGCAAGAAATCGAGGCCTGGGTCGATCGCCTGAATCACGAATTGCAACAGATCGCACATGACCGCGGTGCGGCCACTGCTGCCGACCATGGCCGCGGCCAGGGCGTTTGCCTGATGCTGACGAACGGCGGTGAAATCGTCCTGCATACTGCCGCCGACGGCCACATCCTGCTCGACGTCGACAACGACGCCACCTGGGTGGCGCCGCTGATTGTTGCCGCCACCGGCGCGCAGATTCCGCGCGGTGCGATCTGGGCAATTCCGGGCGAGCGCCTGATCGAATTGATCACAGGCTTGAACAGCTTGATCGGCTCTGAAAGACTGGTGCT
>DATJCV010000340.1:0-24672 GCA_035497775.1 Burkholderiaceae bacterium
CGGCATCCAGACCTTGCGCGGCATCGAAGTCGTGGCCTGGACCAACGAAGAGGGCAGCCGCTTCGGTCCGGGTGCCATGGGTTCGAGCGCATTTGTCGATCCCTCCTGCCTGCCGGCCTATCGGGCCTCGGTCGACAGCAATCAGGTGACGTTCGGAGCCGCGCTCGACGCCGCGCTGGCGCAGGCCGCCGACGTCCGCCGTCGCCCTCTGCAACAGCCAATGTCGGCTTACGTCGAACTGCATATCGAGCAAGGTCCGGTACTGGAGCGGGCGCATGTGCCGCTGGGAGTCGTCTCCGGCATACAGAGCGTGCGCTGGTATCGAGTGGAATGCATCGGCATGGCCGCGCACGCCGGCACCACGCCGATGGACGAGCGGGCCGATGCGATGGCTGCCGCCATCGGCATGGCCCACCAGCTCTATGCCCACGCCGCCAGCGAAGCGGCCAGCCAGTTACGGCTGACACTCGGCCGCTGGCAGGTCACGCCGAATTCGGTCAACACCATTCCAGGCAAGGTCGAATTCACCATCGATGTCCGCTGCGTCGACGAAGCGGTGCTGGCGCGGTTTGAGAAGATCCTGCGTGACATGAGCCAAGCGTGGCCGTGGCGCGGCAGCATCCAGTTCGAATGCTTTTTCCAGCGTCCGCCGACGATTTTTCCGAGCGCCATGCTGGAGCTGGTCGAACAGGCCTGCGCGCGGGCCAGCCGTCAGGCAGCGCTGGCCGCGCCGTTGCGCCTGACTTCGGGCGCCTTCCATGATGCGATGTACCTTGCCGAGCACTGTCCGACGGCGATGATTTTCGTGCCCAGCAAAGGCGGCATCAGCCACAATGCGGCGGAAGCAACCGATGCCCACGAGTTGTATCTCGGCGCCCAGGCGCTGGCGTATACGGTCACGGCGCTGGCGAATCAATAAGGCCGGCTGATTTCGCTGCTGCGGCACCTGCCGCAGCAACCGGCGATTTTCAGGACAGCTGGCGGCGGGTGTGCAGGGGAGTACTATTTTTCTTGCATACTCCCAATATCAATGATTGATTTCAGGCGTGTAATAAAATGGATTTCCATATACTCCTGATTGAATGTATGGGTGACGTGTTTAGGCGAGCTATTTCCATGTGCGCTGGATGTGGCGCAGATACCAGCTCAGGCCGACCGCTACCAAGGCGATGCTCAGACTGTTGGCGAACCAGAATCCGGCGGCGCCCTGCAAGGTGGCGGGCGTCAGGCCAGTCAGATTGAAGCCCAGCGTGTAGCCGCCGCCCAAACCCACGCCCCACAGTGCCAGCGCATAAATGATGGTCGGCACGATCGCGATCTTGTAGGCGCGCAGGATGAAGGCGGTGGTAACCTGCACCGCATCGAATAACTGATAGAACGAAATGAAGGCAAACAATGGCAAGGCGGCGGCGATGATCGCCGGATTGGGCGAATAGGCGCGGATGATCGATTCGCGGGTAAGCCAGACGATGATGCCGATCACGGCCGACGACAATGCCGCCAGCCGGATGCCGTCGTTGCCGATGCGGCGCGCCTCCTCAAATCGGCGCGCGCCGATTGCCTGCGCCACCAGCGTGCCGGCAGCGCTGGCAATCGACAGCGGCAGCATGTACAGGACGGTGGCGAAATTGGCGGTAATCTGGTGGCCGCCGACCGCCAGTTCGCCCAGCCGCGCGATGAACAGCGCCATGAAGGTGAAGGCGGTGACTTCGATCAGGTAGCTGAGCCCCATCGGCACGCCCAGCAGCAGCAGCGGTTTTTGCGCCGCCCAGCGCGGCGCCACCCAGCCGGTGCCGAACAGGCCGAACTGGCGGTAGCCGGGCGCCAGCTTCAGGATGGCCCAGCACACCGCCAGCATCAGCCAGGCGATGACGCTGGTGGCCATCGCGGCGCCGGGGCCGCCAAAGGCGGGCAGCCCGAGGCCGCCGAAAATGAATAGCGCGTTTAACGGCACTTTCAGCGCCAGCCCCGCAAGCTGGATCAGCATGACCATCGTCGGCCGCGCAATGGCCGTATTGAGCGCGCTGTAGATCCGGAAGCCGAGCGTGGCCGGCAGCGCCAGCGCCAGAATTTGCAGGTACAGAGTGGCCTTCTCGGTGAGTTCGGGCGAAGCCTGCGCCAGCACCAGGAACGGTTGCGGAAACAGCAGCACCACCGCGCCGGCACAGCACAGGAAAAAAGCCAGCCAGCTGCCTTGCTTGATTTCGTCGCCGACTTCGCGCATGCGGCCGGCGCCGAACAGCTGTCCGACCGACGGCGCCAGCGCCTGCAGCACGCCGCCCAGGCCGACGAAGATACTGATATAGATCGAGGCGCCCAGCGCCAGCGCGGCCAGGTCGGTCGCTGAAAAGCGGGCGGTCATCGCGGTGTCGATCACGCCATTGGCGATCACCGCCAGTTGCCCGATCAGGATCGGCCAGGCGAGCGCCGCAATCCGCAAGGTGTGTTGCAACGGAGCACGCAATGCTATCGATCCCGGAGAGCCGTGCCGGCCACTACGAGCCGGCCCGCTGGTACAGACGGAAGCGTTCGTCGCGGTCGGAGGGACGGTGGCCCTCCCACAGCAGGTTCCATTGGCCGCTGAATTGCTTCAGGAGCGCCGAATCATCGGGCCGATCGTTGCGGTTCTGCAGCAACAGGTAATTGCAGCGGCTGTTTTCCGTGGTGGCGAAGCGCACGCCGCCAAAGTAGGCGAACGAGGCGCGTTGCGAGGCGCCGACATTGGAGTCGACGCACTGTACGCCGGCCGGCAGCTTGAGCCGGATTTGTTCGGCCACGCCGGCGTAGCTCTTGCCATAATTGATCCAGGGCAGCCATAAGGTCATCAGCAGCAACCAGCACAGGATGACGCCGCCGGACGACAGCACCACCGCGCGCCACAACACCGCTGGCCGGCGCGCAATGCGCCAGTGCACCAGCAGAATCCAGCCGGCACTGGCGGCGGCGGCCACGGCAACCGCGATCAGGTTGAATTCAGGCTTGAAGCCGGGCGCCAGCTTGAATGCGTTTTTGGCGATTTGCGCCGGCCAGCCGGTTTCCTTGGCGATCCAGCCGATCCAGATGAAGCCGGCGCAGGCGGTCAGGGTCATCACGGAAAACCAGTCGACCGCATTGATCGCGCCGCGCTTCATGGTCGGCAGGCCGAAGGCAGCCAGCACCGCCAGCGGTGGCAATAGCGGCAGCAGGATTCCTTCTTCGGAATGCACGTTGAGCCAGGCGAGGATCGTCAGGGCACCGAAAAAAGTGAGCGGCAGCGAGATATGCAGGGCTGCATGTTGCCGCCGCCATGCATACACCGCCCAGGCGGCAAACGGCCAGGCCGGCCAGGCAAACCAGATTTCGTATTTGAGCAGATAGCTCAGTGCCTCCCACGATGGCCAGTTCAGCTGCCTGCTGTTCCACGCCATCCATTGCGTAAATGGCGAGCCGCCGAAGGGCTGCAACAGATGGTTGGCGAGCGGCCAGCTGGCACCGATCAATAACGCCAGCGGCGCCGTGATCAGCAGCAGCCGGGACAGCACGTTGCGCTGGCGCACCGCCGCCAGCACCAGCAGCCCGAGCCACAATCCGAACGGCACCACCCAGCCGCGCGTCAGGATCAGGGCGCCGAATCCGAGGCCCAGCAGGACCCCGCTGCGCGGCGTGCCAGCCGCCGTGCCCACATCGAACAGACGCACGGCAGCAAACAGGGAAAACGCCACCAGCGACACTTGCAGGCCCATCGCATTGGCTTGGTGGCTGTGTAACAAGAGTCCGAGGCAGCCGAGGTAGATCAGGAACGCGCCATCCGCCAGTGTGCGGCCGAAGTCGCGTGCTTCCGGTTGGCCGCCGAACGCCAGGATCAGCGGCTGCGCTTCACTGCGCCGGCCCAGCAGGTAAGTCGCGTACCACAGCGACAGCGAGCCGAGCAGGAAGAAGCCGACAATCGCCACCCGCGCCGCCAGCACGTCGCCCAAGGCCCAGCCGAACAGCTTGATGCAGAGGGCGCCGATCCAGTAGGCGAGCGGTCCTTCGGTCGACATCTTGAGACCGGCGACATGCGGCCACAGCCAGTCATCCAGGCCGCCATGCGCCATGCTCCACATGATGCCGAAGCCGGTGGCATCGTCGCTCTTCCATGGGTCGCGCCCGATCAGGCCCGGCAAAATATATAGAAGGGCGAGCGCGAACAGCCCCCAGCGCGGCAGTGCGCGCGTCGCGGCAGCGGGCAGGCGAACAGGCTTCATTGGCATCGGAATGATGGTGGCCGGACAGTCGTCAACAGGGCGATATTGTGCCGCAAAACGCGCCGCATGCCGTTTACCGGAAATGAAAAAGGCAGCCGTAGCTGCCTTTTTCCAGAACCAGACACAGGAATTATTCTTCGACCTGGGTTTTGGAGCCGACCTTGCCGAATTTCTGGCGGAATTTTTCCACCCGGCCGGCGGTATCGACGATCTTGTGCTTGCCGGTGTAGAACGGGTGCGACGCCGACGAGACCTCGATCTTGACCAGTGGATATTCCTTGCCTTCGAATTCGGTTTTCTCGCGCGTCTGGATGGTCGAGCGGGTCAGGAATTTGAAATCGCAGGAGAGGTCGTGGAACACGACTTCGCGGTAATCCGGATGTATGCCTTCTTTCATGCTTGCCTCAATGGTGGGGTAGCCAATCGCCACTTCGTCGGTCGCAACGCTTCTTGACCCGATTGCCGATCACTTGCCTAGGGTTAAATTCGGAACCCGCGATTATACAACGCAATTACCCGTTCTTGCCACCGGCAGACGTAGCCCGATCGGGGCCGGTGCTAATATGACGGCCTCGAAAAAGGAGCGGATAACGTGGCAATCGGCATTGGCGCAGGGATGAACACGGTGCTGCAGGCGATTGAGGCGGGCGGCATCCTGGCCTTTGCCAGTTCCGGCTTCATCGAGGCGCGGCGCAAGCAAATGGATTTGATCGGCGTGTTTACCGTGGCCTTCATCACCGCCTTCGGCGGCAGCACCTTGCGCGACATCTTGCTCGATCGTCGGCCATTTTTCTGGGTGCAGCACCAGGAATACATCTGGCTGATTTTCGTCCTGGCCCTGGTCGTGATTCCGCTCTCGCATTATCTGCGCTCATCGAGCGCCGAACGGGCAATCATATTTGCGGATGCGCTGGGTTTGGGCATGTTCAGCGCGGCCGGTGCTTCGGTGGCGCAGGAAGCGCAGATGCCGATGCTCGTTTGCGTGATGATGGGTGTGATTACCGGTATCTTCGGCGGCGTCTTGCGCGACATGATCTGCAACGAAATTCCGCTGGTGTTCCGGCGCGGCCAGTTGTACGCGACTTGCGCCTTTGTCGGTTGCTGGGTCTATCTGCTGCTGGGCCTGATCGGCATGCCGCAAACCGCCGCACTCATCGTCTGTATCCTGGTGACGTCGATCATGCGCTTGCTGGCGGTGCGCTTCGACCTGACTTTGCCGGCCTGAATACCGCACCTGTAGCCGAAAAAAAGCGCAGCCGATTGGCTGCGCCCTTGCTTGATTGCGCTCGCCAGACCGATGCTGGCGGCGTGATGCGGCCTTAGCCGCCGCGCCGCATCATGTCGAAGAATTCGGCATTGTTCTTGGTTTCCTTCATTTTGCCGAGGATGAACTCCATTGCTTCGATTTCATCCATGCTGTACAACAGCTTGCGCAAGATCCAGATCTTCTGCAGCTGGTCCGGCTTGATCAGCAATTCTTCGCGGCGAGTTCCGGACTTGTTGAGATTGATTGCGGGGAAAACGCGTTTTTCCGCCAAGCGCCGTTCCAGGTGCACTTCCATGTTGCCGGTGCCCTTGAATTCCTCGTAGATCACGTCGTCCATGCGGCTGCCGGTTTCGATCAGGGCGGTGGCGATGATGGTCAGCGAACCGCCTTCCTCGATATTGCGGGCGGCGCCGAAGAAGCGCTTCGGCCGTTGCAGCGCGTTGGCGTCGACGCCGCCGGTCAGCACCTTGCCGGACGCCGGAATTACGGTGTTGTAGGCGCGCGCCAGGCGCGTGATCGAATCGAGCAGGATCACCACGTCCTTTTTCATCTCGACTAAGCGCTTGGCTTTTTCCAGCACCATTTCGGCGACCTGGACGTGGCGCGTGGCCGGCTCATCGAAGGTGGAGGCCACCACTTCGCCGCGCACCGAGCGCTGCATTTCGGTCACTTCTTCCGGCCGTTCGTCGATCAGCAGCACGATCAGGGTGACGTCCGGGTGGTTAGCGGCAATCGCATGCGCGATGTGCTGCAGGATCACTGACTTGCCGGATTTTGGCGATGCCACCAGCAGGCCGCGCTGGCCCTTGCCGATCGGCGCCAGCATGTCGATGATGCGGCCAGTGATGTTTTCCTGGCCATTCATCTCGCGTTCCAGCTTGAGCGGCTCGGTCGGATGCAGCGGCGTCAGGTTTTCAAACATGATCCGATGTTTCGAGGCCTCCGGCGATTCGCCGTTGACCTTGTCCACCTTGACCAGCGCAAAGTAGCGTTCGCCGTCTTTCGGCGTGCGCACTTCGCCTTCGATCGAGTCGCCGGTGTGCAGATTGAAGCGGCGGATTTGCGATGGCGAAATGTAGATGTCATCGGTCGAGGCCATGTAGCTGGCATCGGGCGAGCGCAGGAAGCCGAAACCGTCGGGCAGCACTTCCAGAGCGCCGTCGCCGAAAATCTGTTCGCCTTGCTTGGCGCGTTTCTTCAGGATTGCGAACATCAATTCCTGCTTGCGCAGCCGCGCCGCATTGTCGATGTCGAGGCCGATGGCCATTTCCAGTAGTGCGGAGACGTGTAGCGCCTTCAATTCAGATAAATGCATATGAGTGTCCCGGGACGGGATCGAAATGGGTGGGGGAGGGAAGTGCGGTGGGAGAAGCGAATAAAACGCGACGGTGCGGGCGCACCGCCGCGATGAAAATTAAAGATTGCTGTCGATGAACGAGGTCAGTTGACCCTTGGCCAGAGCGCCCACTTTTTGCGCTGCCGGCACGCCATTCTTGAACAGGATCAGGGTCGGGATGCCGCGAATGCCGAATTTGGCTGGAACCGCCTGGTTGGCGTCCACGTCCATTTTGGCAATTTGCAGCTTGCCGTCGTATTCCTTCGCGACTTCTTCCAGGATCGGCGCAATCATTTTGCACGGGCCGCACCACTCCGCCCAGAAATCGACCAGCACTGGCTTGTCCGATTTGAGGACATCGGCTTCAAAGGATGCATCTGAAATGTATTTGATGTTTTCGCTCATGGCTTTCTCTGAGAGAGGAAAAAGGAATTAGTCAGCACCGGAATAAATGGCCGTTCCTGCCTGTTGCCGGTATTCGTGATCAAAGCCGCTGCGACAAAACAGGCAGCGGGATGTCGAACCAAAATACCTGTTTCGAGGGGTGCGACAAGAGGTCATGCGGCGGGGAGTCGGATAAATCATAACCGATTTTTGTTGCCGATGTTGCTCGTCCGCCGAATTTCAGCGACACCGCACACGTGAAAAAGCCGCTGTAGCGACATCCGGCAAGCCCGGAGACTGGCAAGCATCACGACATGGCGGTGCCATCAGGTGATAAAAACCCCGCACGAAACACAGTGCGGGGTGTGCGGGCGCCAAGCTGACCAACTTACTTGATCTTGGTTTCCTTGTAGGCCACATGCTTGCGCGCCTTGGGATCGAACTTCATGATCTCCATTTTTTCAGGCGTAGTGCGCTTGTTCTTGGTGGTGGTGTAGAAATGACCGGTGCCTGCGGTCGATTCCAGCTTGATTTTGTCGCGGCCGGATTTAGCCATGATGGTTCCTTTACGTTTTGCCAGCCAGATGCGAAGTAGCGCCGGCGCTTGATCTTTTTGAGTTGCGGGATACAGGCTAGCGCTGTGCTACCTCGCTCCCGAAAATCAGAGTGATAGGGAAATTCAGACTTTCTCGCCGCGGGCGCGCATGTCGGCCAGCACTGCATCGATACCGATCTTGTCAATGACGCGCAAGCCGGCGTTGGATAGGCGCAGCGATACCCAGCGGTTTTCGGATTCGACGAAAATGCGGCGATTTTGCAGGTTCGGCAAAAAGCGACGCTTGGTCTTGTTGTTTGCATGGGAAACATTATTGCCGACCATCGGCCCTTTCCCGGTGACTTGGCAGACACGTGCCATGGTTTACTCCTTGAATATTTCCGACATTGGAAAAGGCGAGAGTATAGACAGAAATATGCGATTATTCAACGACTTGTGGAAAACAATTGTGTCTTGTTGAGATTTTTAATTTAACAAAATTGGATTGCCGCTACTACGCTCACAATTGACCGTGCTCGGCAAACGAGTGGACTTGGTGGCCAGCCACGATGAAATGGTCCAGCACGCGGATGTCGACCAAGGCCAGCGCCTGTTTCAGCGTGCTGGTCAAGGCATGGTCGGCGGCGCTCGGTTGCGGCGAGCCGGACGGGTGGTTGTGCGCCAGCATGATGGCAGCGGCATTGTGTGCCAGCGCGGCCTTGACCACTTCGCGTGGATAGACGCTGGCGTGGGTCAGCGTGCCGCGAAACAGTTCCTCAACGGTGATGAGCTGGTTTTTGACATCCAGAAACAATACCGCGAACGATTCATGCGCCTTGCGCGCCAGCAGCAGCCGCAGGAATTGCTTGACGGCCTGCGGTGAATCGAGCAGTGCGCCAGTCTCCAATTCCTCGGCCAAGGCGCGCCGCGCCAGTTCCAGTACCGCCTGCAATTGTGCGAACTTGGCCGGCCCCAAGCCGTTGAGCGCGGAAAAATCGACCAGCGAGGCTGAAAACAGGTGGTTTAATGAGCCGAAGTGGCTCAGCATGTCGCGCGCCAGATCGACTGCGCTTTTGCCGGCGACGCCGACCCGTAGAAACACAGCCAGCAATTCGGCGTGCGAGAGCGCTGCGGGACCGTGCCGGATCAGGCGTTCGCGGGGGCGTTGTTCAAGCGGCCAGTCTGTGATTGCCATGGCATCTACCGATTGGTGGTGGGCGGGCTGATTGAGCATCACCGAAGCGATTCGACGCTGCGGCCGCTGCCTGCCCGAGACGATCGGTGGCGCCGCCCATCGGGCTTGGGTTTCCGCGATAATACGCCATCTCGTCATCATTCTTGTGCCATGTCAAATACACCGGTTGTCGTTACTGAAGACTCTTACCTGACCCTGCATTACCGCCTGGCCAGCGCCGACGGTCAGGATCTGGTTTCCACCTTTGGCAGCAATCCGGCCACGCTGCAGTTCGGCCAAGGCCAGCTGGCGCCATTTCTGGAAGCCTGTCTGATTGGCCTGCCGGAAGGCGCGCATCAAATTTTCGAGTTGTCGCCTGCACAGGCATTCGGACCGCGCAATCCGGATCTGGTACAGCGCGTGACGCGCGCCACGCTGGCGCGGCATTCCGATCGCGACGAAGAATACAAAATCGGCGATCTGGTCGAGTTCGAGGCACCCAATGGCGACCAATTCGCCGGAGTCCTGCGCGAGATCGACGCCGATAGCGCGCTGTTTGATTTCAACCATCCGCTGGCCGGGAAGACCGTGAAATTCGAAGTGCGCATCATCGGTATTCTTTAAGTGCCGCCGGGATGCGCCTGGCAGCCGGCGTGGTTTGAGCAAGGAATAGGAAAAATGGAAAAACAGATCAAGAAGGAAATCCTGCTGGCGCAGCCGCGCGGTTTTTGTGCCGGTGTCGACCGGGCCATCGAAATCGTCGAGCGGGCCTTGCTCGAGTTCGGCGCTCCGATATACGTGCGGCACGAGATCGTGCACAACGCTTACGTGGTCAACGATTTGCGCAGTCGCGGCGCGATTTTCATCGAGCAGCTGGCTGATGTCCCGAGTGGCAACATCGTCATTTTTTCCGCGCATGGCGTGTCGCGCGCGGTACAGGAAGAAGCGGCGGCGCGAGGCCTGAAAATCTTCGATGCCACCTGCCCTTTGGTAACCAAGGTACACATGGAAGTGGCCAAAATGCGGCGCGCCGGACGCGAAATTGTCATGATCGGCCATCAGGGCCACCCGGAAGTGGAAGGCACCATGGGCCAGACCGACGGCGGCATGTATTTGGTGGAGACAGTGGCCGATGTCGAGCAACTGCAGGTGCACGATCCGGCATTGCTGGCCTATGTCACCCAGACCACGCTGTCCATTGATGATGCAGCCGACGTGATCGCCGCCCTGAAGCGGCGTTTCCCGTTGATCGCCGAACCGAAGAAGGGTGATATCTGCTATGCCACCACCAACCGTCAGCAAGCGGTGAAGGAGATGGCGCCCCAGGTGGAAGTGGTGATCGTGGTCGGCAGCCCGAACAGTTCCAACTCAAACCGGCTGCGGGAAGTGGCGGAAAAAAAGGGCGCGCTGGCCTACATGGTGGATAACGCCGGCCAGATCGATCCAGAGTGGCTGCGCGGCAAAACCCGCATCGGTGTTACCGCCGGCGCCTCGGCGCCGGAAATCCTGGTGCAGGCGGTGATCGACCGCTTGCGCGAATGCGGCGTGAATCACGTACGCACCCTGCAAGGTGCGGAGGAACATGTGGTGTTCCCGATGCCGAAAGGATTGTCCGGGGTGCGTCAAATACGGAATTAAATTCTGGACATGGAGTGAAATTCCATCGATAGTTTTTATACGAAATCGCTATCATGTCGGCTTGCCGAGATTGCGCCAGAACCGCTAAAACACGCATGGATATTGGGTTTGAGCGACTTGCATCAGCGTGGATTAGAGGCAACGGTGCGGTTGCGCAAGGTGCCGGGTTGGGTATAATGCCGCGCAACTTTGGCGATTGTGCACAAGGCAAAGTCAAAATATTAAAAAAGCGTTCTTTTACCGAAAGACGAACAGGAGATCACCATCATGGGCAGTAATTTCATCTTTCCCAGCCCCGCGGCTATTCCAGCCAGCTTTTTCGGATAACCATCGCGCATACAAGAGCGGCACCCTCGACATTCATCCCGGGTGCCGTTTTTATTATCAGGAATGATTTTGCTGCAGTTGCACATTCGGCGGCGCCGCGAAGTTGTTCAGCGATTTGAATCGACCCAGATAGAGAGCTAGCAAACTATGGATACTTTTATCCAACAAATCATCAATGGCCTGGTGTTGGGCAGCATGTATGCGCTGATCGCCCTTGGCTACACGATGGTATATGGCGTGCTGAATCTGATCAACTTCGCGCACGGCGAAGTGTTGATGATCGGTGCCATGATCGCCTTGACGCTACTGAAATACGTTCAGATCTATCTGCCTGACCTGCCCGGCGTGGTCAAGCTGCTGATCGCCATTCTTGGCGCGATTCCGGTGTGCGTGATGGTCAACGTCATCATCGAACGCATTGCCTATCGACCGCTGCGCAACGCACCGCGGCTGGCGCCGCTGATCACCGCCATCGGCGTCTCGATCTTGCTGCAGACGTTCGCGATGATGATCTGGGGCCGCAGTCCGATTCCGTTTCCGCAGGTCATGCCGTCGGACCCGATCCATATCGGCGGCGCGCTGATCTCGCCCACGCAAGTGATGCTGCTGGTGCTGGCTGCGTTGTCGATGGTTGGCCTGGTGTTGCTGGTGGAGCGGACCAGGTTGGGCCGGGCCATGCGCGCCACTGCCGAAAACCCGCGCATTGCCGGCTTGATGGGGGTGGATTCGAACCGCATCATCGTCATGACCTTCGTGATTGGCGCGGCGCTGGCGGCGGTGGCGGGCGTCATGTGGGGCGCCAACTATTCCTCGGCACAGTTCGCGATGGGTTTCGTGCCCGGCCTGAAAGCGTTCTCGGCGGCGGTGCTGGGCGGCATCGGCAATATCTACGGCGCCATGCTGGGCGGCATCTTGCTGGGCCTGATCGAAAGCCTCGGCGCCGGCTATATCGGTGACCTGACCGGCGGCTTCTTCGGCAGCAACTACCAGGATATTTTTGCATTCATCGTGTTGATCATCGTTCTCACCTTGCGGCCGTCCGGCATCATGGGCGAACGCGTGGCCGATCGCGCTTGAGGAGAAACTGATGGCTCATTTTTTCGACGTTACGCACCACCCGCGCCGTACCTACGCCAGCCTGGCGGCGCTGCTGGTGCTGTTCATGCTGTTCCCGATCTTCGCCTCGCAATACGGCAATTCGTGGGTGCGCATCATGGATTTCGCGCTGCTCTACATCATGCTGGCGCTCGGCTTGAACATCGTGGTCGGCTTTGCCGGCCTGCTCGACCTCGGCTATATCGCGTTCTATGCGCTGGGCGCCTATATGACCGGGTTGCTGGCGTCGCCGCAATTTGCGGTGGTGCTGGAATCCTTCGTCAACCAATACCCGATGATCGGCAACGCGCTGCTGTGGATTTTCGGCCCCGAGGTGGCGCAGAACGGCATCCATCTGTCGGTCTGGCTGATCGTGCCGCTGGGGGCGGGGCTGGCGGCCATGTTCGGCATGCTGCTCGGGCTGCCGGTGCTAAAGCTGCGCGGCGACTATCTGGCGATCGTCACGCTCGGCTTTGGCGAGATCATCCGCATCTTCATGAACAACCTGAACGCGCCGGTCAACATCACCAACGGCCCGCAGGGGATCAACCTGATCGACCCGATCCGCATCTTCGGCGTGTCGCTGGCCGGCAAGCCCGGTTCAAATGCCACGCTGGATCTTGGCTGGTTCACGATGCCGTCGGTGAACGCTTATTACTACCTGTTCCTGCTGTTGTGCATCGCGATTGTCTTTATCACGATCCGGCTGCAGCACTCGCGTCTCGGTCGCGCCTGGGTGGCGATTCGCGAAGATGAAATCGCGGCCAAGGCGATGGGCATCAATACCCGCAACATCAAGCTGCTGGCATTTGCGATGGGCGCCTCGTTTGGCGGCATCTCGGGCGCGATGTTCGCGTCGTTCCAGGGCTTCGTATCGCCGGAATCCTTTTCGTTGATGGAGTCGATCGCGGTGCTGGCGATGGTGGTGCTGGGCGGCATGGGCCACGTGCCCGGCGTGATTCTGGGCGCAATCATCCTGGCGGCGTTGCCGGAAGTGCTGCGGCATACGGTGGCGCCGGTGCAGATGGCGGTGTTCGGCAAAGTGCTGATCGATGCCGAAGTGCTGCGCCAGCTGCTGTATGGCCTGGCGATGGTCATGATCGTGCTGTACCGCCCGTCAGGTCTGTGGCCGGCGCCGCTGCACGAAGATCGGCCGGATCCCGATGTCGACAAACCGGCCAAGGCCACCGGCGTGGTTGCTGCTTAAGAGGATCTTATGAGCGAACAAATCATTCTCAATATTGCTGGCGTCAACAAGCGTTTCGGCGGCCTGCAGGCGCTATCCAATGTCAGCCTGAAGATTCCGAAAGGGCAGATTTATGGCTTGATCGGACCTAACGGCGCCGGCAAGACGACCTTCTTCAACGTCATCACCGGCTTGTATCAGGCCGATAGTGGCACCTTTGAGCTCGGTGGAGAGCCGTATTCGCCGTCGGCGCCGCATGAAGTGGCCAAGGCCGGCATTGCCCGCACCTTCCAGAACATTCGTCTGTTCAATGAAATGTCGGCGCTGGAAAACGTGATGGTCGGGCGCCATGTGCGCACGCATCAGGGTGCGTTGGGCGCGGTGCTGCGCCATAAGGCAGCACGCCAGGAAGAAGCGGAAATCCGCGCGCGGGCGCTGGAGCTGCTGGAATTCGTCGGCATTCGGCAATTCGCCAATCGCACCTCGCGCCATCTGTCGTATGGCGACCAGCGCCGCCTCGAAATTGCGCGCGCGCTGGCAACCGATCCGAAATTGCTGGCGCTGGACGAACCGGCGGCCGGCATGAATGCCACCGAAAAACTGAGTCTGCGCGAATTGCTGATCAAGATCAAGAACGAAGGTCGCACCATTCTGCTGATCGAGCATGACGTCAAGCTGGTGATGGGTTTGTGCGACCAGATGACGGTACTGGATTACGGTAAGCCGATTGCGCAGGGCATTCCGTCCGTGGTGCAAAAAGACCCCGCAGTGATTGAAGCATATCTGGGAGGAGCCCACTGATGGCTGAGCAAATGATGGCAGCGCGTACCACACCGTCCCGGGCTGAATGCGTTTTGAAGGTCGCGGGCTTGAAGGTCGCCTACGGTGGTATCCAGGCCGTCAAGGGCATCAATCTGGAAGTGCGCACCGGTGAATTGGTGACGCTGATTGGCGCCAATGGCGCCGGCAAGACCACTACGCTGAAGGCGATCACCGGTACTTTGCCGGAATGCAAGATCGAGGGTCACCTGGAATATGACGGCCGTTCGATCAAGGGCGTGCAATCGTTTGATCTGGTCAAGCAGAATCTGGCCATGGTGCCGGAAGGGCGCGGCGTGTTTACCCGCATGAGCATCTATGAAAACCTGCTGATGGGGGCCTACACCAGCAACGACAAGGCCGGCATCGCGGCCGACGTCGAAAAATGGTTTGGGGTTTTCCCGCGCCTCAAAGAGCGCGCCTCGCAAATGGCTGGCACCCTGTCCGGCGGCGAACAGCAAATGCTGGCCATGGCGCGCGCGCTGATGAGCCACCCTAAGCTGCTGCTGCTGGACGAGCCATCGATGGGTCTGTCGCCGATCATGGTGGAAAAAATCTTCGAGGTGGTGCGCAACGTCTCGGCCCAGGGCGTAACCATCCTGCTGGTGGAACAGAACGCCAAGCTGGCACTGGAAGCGGCGCATCGGGGCTATGTCATGGATTCCGGCTTGGTGACGATGAGCGGCAATGCGGAAGACATGCTGCATGATCCGAAGGTCAAGGAAGCCTATCTGGGTGAGGGCTGATCATCCTTGAGACTGGGGAGTATGCCGAAAAATACGGTAATTCCGGGCGTACTTCCTGCGGATTAAAAAATACTCCACCTATCGGCGGGACCCGTGTGCGGTGCGAGAAATGACGCATCGATGGTTGCGCATGTCATGGGCGCGGCGCCGAGCGACGCCAGCGCCACTTCTCCAGCAAGCGGTTCGCCGCATCCTGTGCGTCGCTGCGTACTGCGGGCGGCATCAGCCGCAGCAGCAACGGCAGCATCAGCGCCAGCAGGGTGGCGTCATCGATCCAGCCGAGTAGCGGCAGCCAGTCGGGAATCAGATCGAAAGGGTTGACCAGGTACAACGCCAGCATGAGTGCCGCCAGTCGGGCGAGCGGCGGTGTCGCCGGATGGCGGCAGGCGAACCACAATACCAGCCCATCGCGTCCCAGCATCTTGACCAGGCGCTGCAAGCGTATCCACATATCTCCGGCTCCCGAAACTGGTACGACCAGCGGCGCGCTGGCCACCGGCATGACCAATGGACAGACCGGTGCGGTCAAGGTTCACTGGCGCCGCTGGCCGATTTTGCGTCCGCCGAGAAAGCTGGGGCAGGGATGGATCCGATGCTGGCGAGACAGCCGGCGACGATGGCATAATCGATAAAACTTCCGGAGCACATGATGCAATTTGTTTTTACTCCACCACCCGCCGCGCTGGCTGCGGTAGTCGGCAGCAGTGCCCAGTTTCCGGTACACCGCATTTATTGCGTCGGCCGCAACTACGCCGAGCATGCGAAGGAAATGGGCGGTACCGGCCGCGAGGCTCCTTTCTTCTTCATGAAACCAGCCGATGCAGTGTTGAGCGTGGCCGCCGGCGCCATCGGTACCATGCCGTATCCCGGCATGACCCAGGATTTGCATCATGAAATCGAACTGGTGGTCGCACTGGGCAGCGGCGGCGCAAATATTGCCGCAGCCGATGCCTTGTCCCACGTCTGGGGCTACGCCGTCGGGCTGGATATGACGCGCCGTGACCTGCAGGCGGAAGCCAAGAAAGCCGGGCGTCCCTGGTGTACCGCCAAGGGCTTTGACCATGCGGCGCCGCTTGGTCCGATTTATCCGGTCGCCGATACCAGGCTGGCTGAGAATGCCGCTATCTCGCTCAAGGTGAACGGCGCAATGCGTCAGCATGGCAGCATTGACCAGTTGATCTGGAGCGTGGCCGAGACCATCGAGCATTTATCGAAATATTTTGCCTTGCAGGCGGGAGACCTGATTTTTACCGGCACGCCGGCTGGCGTCGGCGCGGTACAACGCGGGGATCTGCTGGAGGGCGCGATCGACGGTCTGGGTGAATTGCGAGTGCGCTTGAGCTGACGGCGGCAGCGCGCTCGCTTCAGCCGGTTCAGCAGGGGTTTCGACGACGTCAATCCAAACGGCGACTACGATGAAACTGTATGGGTATTTCCTCAGTTCGGCTTCCTACCGGGTTCGCATTGCGCTAAATCTGAAGGGGCTCGCCTACGACACGATTCCGGTCGATCTATTGAAAAATGGCGGCCAGCAGCATGTTGCCTCCTACCGCCAATTGAATCCGGCCGGCCTGGTGCCGCTCCTGATCGATGATCGGATCGGCGCGCCGTTGCTGCAATCACTGGCGATCATCGAGTATCTGGAAGAAACCCATCCGCAGCCGCCGCTGCTGCCAGCAAATGCCGCTGACCGCGCCTATGTGCGCGCCATTGCGCTGGCGGTGGCCTGTGATATCCATCCGCTCAACAACCTGCGTGTGCTGCGTTATTTGAAACGCGAGATGGGGATGGACCAGGAAGCCAGGGATGCCTGGTACCGGCACTGGTGTGAACAAGGGCTGGCGGCGCTGGAGACGATGCTAGCGGCCGACCCGCGGGCCGGCCAGTTCTGTTGCGGGAACACGCCGACTCTGGCCGACTGTTGCCTGATTCCACAAATCGCCAATGCCCAGCGCGCTCACTGCGACTTGTCGGCCATGCCGACCTTGCTGCGCATCCATCAAACCTGCATGGCGCTCGACAGCTTCAGCAGGGCGGCACCGGCCAATCAGCCGGATGCGCAAGCGCCATCAGCCTGAAACAAGCCGGCGCGGTTTCCGTCCGTAGTTAGTAAGCCAGGCTTCAGTAGCGATATATTTGGCCGTTTTCCAGTCGCACCCGATCACCCACGCGCAGATCGCCGATGCTGCTCTGGGTAACCGTCTGGTAACTGCGGTCATTCATGCGAAGGCGCACGTTGTAAGCGGTTTGCTGATTGGTGCGTTTTTCGATTTGATTGCCAGCTACCGCGCCGCCAACCGCACCCGCTACCGTGGCAACCGTATTGCCGGTGCCACCGCCGACCTGATTACCCAGGATGCCGCCGACGATGCCGCCGATCACGGTGCCGGGACCGATGCCGGACTGCGGTGCGTTGATCATTTCGATCGCATCTACCACGCCATAACCGCTGGCATAGGCCGGCTGCGGCGCACTCGGATAGCTGGCGGCCGCGGGCGAGCCGACGCCGTAACCAGGGCTGGCGCACCCGGTCAACGCCAGAGCGGCGGCAAAAGCGGTGAGGGTGGCAGTGGTACGGAGCATGGTGCGAGTATTCATGGCGCTTCCTTGTAAGTATGGTGAAAACGATCGGGTATGGATAGAGCCGGAAAAGGTCCGAAAGTTGCCAAACTACAGTCATACGGCGGCAACTGCCCATTGCAAATCGTGCTGAAATGGTAGCGAGTGCGCGGCGCACTGACTGTCCCGATACTGTAAGAGTTGTGTCCGCAGTTACAAATTCTGGCGCGTGACACCCGGATAATTGATCTGATGATCTGCTGCAGTAAAGGGGCGGCGAATTCCAGCCTTGCGGGTGGCCGGTGGTCCCGCCAGCAGGAATCGAACCTGCATCTGAGTCTTAGGAGGACCCCGTTCTATCCATTGAACTATGGCGAGGGCTTGAAGCGGGCTTGTCCGGCCCGATCTGAAGAGCGTGATTATAGCCGACCACCGGTCCGGTTTTATGCGTTGGCCGCAGCGGCCGGTACAATGCGGGTTTGATTCAGTGCTCGGGCTGCCTTGTGTCGGTGCGGCCGCCGATTCTGTTTTTCCTCTTTCTCTCTCGTTCTTTCTCTCTATGGCAGTCATTTCCCTTACCAACGGCCAGCTCGCGTTTGGCCATGTGGCTTTGCTTGACCGCGCTGAATTCTCGCTGGAGGCAGGCGAGCGCATTGGCCTGATCGGCCGCAACGGTAGTGGCAAATCGTCGCTGCTGAAAATCCTGACCGGGCAGGCAAAGCTGGACGACGGCTTGCTCGTCATGCAGCAAGGTTTGAAGATTGCCTACGTCGCGCAAGAACCCGTATTCGCCCCCGAGATGTCGGTATTTGATGCAGTCGCTTCAGGCCTCGGTGACATGCCGGCGCTCCTGGCCGAATACGAGCAGCTGACCGGGCAGTTTGGCCACGGCAACGACGACGCCATCATGGAGCGTATGCACGTGATTCAGGGCCGGTTGGATGCGGCTAACGCCTGGGGCTTGAACAACCAGGTCGAGACCACGCTTGATCGTCTCAACCTGCGCCGGGATGGCGTGATGGGCAAGCTGTCGGGCGGCATGCAAAAGCGGGTGGCGCTGGCATGCGCACTGGTGAGTGCGCCGGATGTACTGTTGTTGGATGAGCCAACCAACCATCTCGATTTCGGCTCCATCCTGTGGCTGGAGGGCTTGTTGCGCGATTACAAAGGCAGTGTGCTGTTTATTACCCACGATCGCAGTTTTCTGGACAATGTCGCGACCCGCATTCTCGAGCTCGATCGCGGCCGGCTGCTGTCGTTCCCCGGCAATTTCAGTGCCTATCAGACGCGCAAGGCCGAACAGTTGGAGATCGAGGAAACCGAAAACGCCAAGTTCGACAAGTTCCTGGCGCAGGAGGAAGTCTGGATTCGCAAAGGGGTGCAAGCGCGCCGCACGCGCGACGAAGGCCGGGTGCGGCGGCTGGAAGAGTTGCGCCGCACGCGCAGTGCGCGCCGTGAGTTGCAGGGGCAGCTGAAGCTGGAAGTCGGTGCCGGCGAACGCTCTGGCAAGATCGTCGCGGAGTTGACCGGAATCGGCAAATCCTACGGCGAAAAAATCATCGTCAAGGATTTCAGCGCGACGATTTTGCGCGGCGACAAGGTCGGCTTGATCGGTGCCAACGGCGCCGGCAAGACTACCCTGCTCAAACTGATCCTCGGTGTCGAGCAGCCGGACTGCGGCACGGTGCGCCAAGGTACCAAGCTGCAAGTGGCATATTTCGACCAGATGCGCGCGCAGTTGAATGAGGAAGCCAGCCTGGCGGAAACCATCGCGCCGGGCAGCGACTGGGTCGAAATCAACGGCCAGCGCAAGCATGTAATGAGCTATCTGGGTGACTTCCTGTTCGCGCCGGAACGCGCGCGCTCGCCGGTCAAGTCGCTTTCTGGCGGCGAGCGCAACCGGCTGTTGCTAGCACGCCTGTTCGCCAAGCCGGCCAATGTGCTGGTGCTGGACGAGCCGACCAATGACCTCGATATCGAGGCACTGGAATTATTGGAAGAATTGCTGGAGGACTATGCCGGCACGGTGTTTTTGGTCAGCCACGACCGTACCTTCCTCGACAATGTCGTCACGCAAGTCATTGCCGCCGAAGGCGACGGTATCTGGCAAGAATATGTCGGCGGCTACACCGATTGGGAACGTACCAAGGCTGACGCGGCGGTGCGCGAGGCGCAAAAACAGGTGCCGAAATCGCGGGAAAAGGTGGTGCCGGCGGCACCCGCAGCGGTGCTTGCAAAGCCGAAGAAGCGCAGCTACAAGGAGCAGCGCGAACTGGAACAGTTGCCGGACTTGATTGCGCGGCTGGAAGAAGAACAGAAAGCCATCGCGGCGCGTCTGGCCGATCCTGATTTATACCGGCAGCAGCCGGAGGAAGCGCCGCACCTGAATGCCCGCTTTGCCGAAATCGACCGGTTACTGCTGCAGGCGCTGGAAAAATGGGAGCGGATCGAGGCTGGCGACGGTGACTGAATTCCCGGCTAGTTCAGGCGCTGGCTGGCCGCGCGCAACTGCGGCAGGCGGGCGCGGATGTCGCTCGCATCGGCCGCATTCGGCCGTGCGCGTACATAGGCCTCCAGATCCTGCAGCGCTGCCTGCGGGCATTCCAGCATCGCATAGGCAGAGCCGCGATCGCGGCGCTCGGTGATTTCGTCCGGTAGCAGGATCATCAGCCGTTGCTGAACCTCCAGCAATGCTTTCCACTGCTGGCTTTCCAGAAAAATGGCCTTCAAATTGTGCAGCATCCGTACCAGGATTTCGCGGGTACTGGCTGCTTGCAGAAACTGGGTTACCGGCACCTCTGTCATGTCCGGTTGCTGCTGCATATAGGGCAGCAGTCGTTCTTCCAATTCCGCTTGTGACAGGCTGGCGCCGTTCAGGGGATCGAGTACGACCGCGCCGGCGGGTAGCGGCAGTTTCATCAGGAAGTGGCCCGGGAAGGAAATGCCGCGAAACTCAAGGCCGACTTGCTGCGCCAGTTCCATGTAGATCAGCGCCAGTGAAATCGGAATCCCGCGCCGGGTGGCAAGCACGCGATCCAGATAACTGTTGTCAGGATCGTAAAAATTGTTCAGGTTGGGGCCGAAACCCAGCTCGCGATAAAAAAAATGGTTTAGCAAGCGCACTTTTTGCAGGTCGGAGGCGTCGGCCGGCAGGCGCTGTTGCAGGCGCTGCGCCAGGCCGTCGACTTCCAGCTGGACCGCCATCAGGTCCAGTTGCGCGGACATGCCCTGAGCAATCGACAAGGCCGCCTCGAACAGCGGGATGGAATCGTCCTGCCGTACTAGCGAGGTGAAATAATCCAGGGAATGAATCATCATGGCGCTCGTATATCGCTTTATAAAAGACCCGCTGCGATGCAACAGGTTCCGCCATTGTTACTGTGCCATGCGACGAAAATCCCGAAAACGGAAGCCCATCGCCAGCAGGGCGCCAAAATAGGTTGCGCCGCACAGTGCCAGCACCAGCAAGAGCGCGCCCACGCGCAATAGTGGCTGTTGCTGCAAGCGTAACCAGTCAAAGTAACTGGCGCTCCACAAGGCGACGCCCGCCAGCAGGAACAGCGCGCCACACAGGCGTGCCATGAACGGGCGCCAACCTGGCAGCGGCACATAAATCGCACGCCGACGCAGACTCCAGAACAGGAAGCCGGCATTCAGGCAGGCGCCCAGGCCGATCGACAGCGCCAGCCCGGCATGCGCGATCCACGGCACGAACATCAGGTTCATCGCCTGGGTCGCGATCAGGACGCCAATCGCGATCTTGACCGGCGTCGTGATGTCCTGTTTTGCATAAAACCCGGGTGCCAGGATTTTCACCAGAATCAAGCCGATCAGGCCGACACCATAGGCAATCAGGGCACGGCCGGTCATGGCCACCGCCAGCGGATCGAATTTGCCGTAATGGAATAGTGTCGCGGTCAAGGGCTGCGACAAGGTGGCCAGGCCAACCGCTGCCGGCAGCGCCAGCAGGAAAGTCAGCCGCAGACCCCAATCCAGCAGCGATGAATATTCGGCGTGGTCGCCATCCATATTAGCCTTGGACAAACTCGGCAGCAGGATCGTCCCCAGCGCCACGCCCAAGAGTGCGGTGGGAAACTCCATCAGGCGGTCGGCGTAGGAAAGCCACGAGACGCTGCCGTGCTGCAGGCGCGAGGCGATATTGGTATTGATCATCAGGCTGATTTGCGCGGCCGATACGGCAAACACCGCCGGCCCCATTTTCTTCAGTACTTTTTGCACGCCGGCGTCACGCAAGCCGGTCAGCGGGTTCAGTGCGATGCGCGGCAACATGCCGATCTTCATCAGCGCCGGAATCTGGATGGCTACCTGCAACAGGCCGCCGATGAATACCGCGATCGCCATCGCGTAAATCGGCTGCGCCAGATGCGGCGCCAGAAACAGTACGCCGACGATGAAGGCCAAGTTCAGCAGCACCGGCGTCACTGCCGGAATCCGGAATTCGCGCCAGGTATTGAGGATGCCGCCGGCCAGTGCCACGAACGACATGAAGCCTATGTATGGAAACATCACCCGTGTCATCACCACCGAGGCGCTGAAGGCATCCGGGTTGCCGGTAAAGCCGGTGGCGATCAGATACACAACGATCGGCGCCGCGGCGATGCCAAGCAGGGTGATGAGCAACATGGCCCAAATTATCGTGGTGGCGACGTGGTCGGCCAGTTCCTTGGTGGCGGCGGCGCCTTTCTGGCTCTTGTATTCGGCCAGGATCGGCACGAAGGCCTGCGCAAAGGCGCCTTCGGCAAATAGCCGGCGCAACAGGTTGGGAATGCGGAAGGCGACGTTGAAGGCATCGGTATACGCGGAAGCGCCGAAGGCCCGGGCAAACAGGATCTCGCGAATCAAGCCGGTGACGCGCGACAGCATCGTCATGCCGGAGATGGTTGCCAGGGTTTTATGCAAGTTCATGGAGGCGCATTATATCTGCTGCGGTCCGGCCGGCAGTCGCAGATCCGTGCTCCACGCCCGATACGGATAGCGGCGTGCCGGCATGGTTGTCCATTTTGCATGTTCCTGTAAAAAATGGAGTATATTGAAAAATGCTATGATTCGTAGCGTGGATATTGGATTTTTAAAAATGCTACGGTGGGTATATGCTGAATAGGTTGAGGCAGGGCGGTTCCAGCAGTGGCGCTACAAGGCGATGCGGGCCAGTTGTTCGCTGGCCGGTCGATGTGAATTTGCCCGTTTACTGAAAAGCCGTTATAATCCCGTGCTTTACAGAATTCTGTCTTCGCTTATCTGTTTGTTGCGAAGAGACACTGACATCGTACCCTAGGAAATTTCATGGCAAATACCGCACAAGCGCGCAAGCGCGCTCGTCAAGCAGTCAAGCAAAATCTGCATAACTCCAGCCAGCGCTCGACGTTCCGCACCGCCGTCAAGGCCGTGCGTAAAGCCATTGGGGCTGGCGACAAGGCGGTCGCAGCGCAAGTTTTCCAGGCTTCCGTTTCCACCATCGACCGCATTGCCGATAAAAAAATCATTCATAAAAACAAGGCTGCGCGTCACAAGAGCCGTCTGGCTGCTGCCCTGAAAGCACTGGCTTAAGCTCCATCATCGACTACCGGCTACGCTTGACGTGGCCGGCAAAAAATCATACAGCCCGGATGACATCAGTCATCCGGGCTGTATTTTTGTTTGGGATGGGATTGTTTGCGCGGGTAGCGGCGTGCGGCTTCAGGCCAGTCGTGGTTGGCGGCCGTTCTGACAAACACTCATCGTTGTCCCGGTAAGCCTTCGATCACGGCTCCTGGCTTGATGCCCTTTTGCTTGAACCAGCCCTGGTTCATCTCCAGCGCGTACATTACCGGGCCGGCGGCGCAATGCGATGCCAGCGATTGCGCCTGCATTTCCTCGATGTTGATGATCTTCCCGCGCTGGTCGATGAACGCCACCGCCAGCGGGATCAGCGTGTTCTTCATCCACATGCAGGTACGCACAGGTGCTTCAAACACAAACACCATGCCCTCGTTCGGACCCATGTTCCGGCGAAACATCAATCCTTGCTGACGCTGGGCGTCATTGGCCGCCACCTCCGCGGTAATCAGGTGAATTCCCGCATTCAGTGGAATAGTCGGGAGTTTCTGCAACTCCTGGGCCAGGGCGCCGTTGCCGAACGAGGCGGCCAGCAATAGTGTCGAGAGAAAGGCGCAGCGCATCATGGGTTGGTGATGAATACGGAACAGGAGAAAACCGGCATTGTCGCATTTCAGAAAAGAAAAAGGCAGGACAGGCCTGCCTTTTCCGCTATCACCAAGACTGGATTACTTGCCAGGTTCTTGTGCCGGAGTAGCGGCAGCTTTGGCTTTTTTGGCTTTGTGGGATTTTTTCGCTTTTTTGACTTTTTTGGCTTTCGGCGCGGTTTCAGCGGCTGCAGGAGCAGGAGCCGTGGCGGCAGGAGCGGCGGGAGCAGCAGGGGTAGCCGGAGCGTCGGCGGCGAAGGCGGAAGCGGCGAACAAACCAGCGATCAGGGCGGCAAGCAGGGATTTCATTTTAGTCCTTCGGATAGGTTGATAACGGTGATTCGTGTGAATCAACAGCAATAACGGAGGGCTTGGCGGCGCGGTTGACAGCGTTGGACAATATTCACGCGTGGCGGTGAACGGTGGCAGCGAATGATTTCCTGGCGTGAAACAGCGCACGTGCATCGCCAGCCCATGTTGGTTTCAAGCGGGAGCCGCGCAGATTGATGTTTATTCTGTATTTATGATGAGTATGTTGTAAAAAACAAGCATACATGCTCGTATTCGATGTGCTTGCCATGGAGTATATAAACTGGCAGCCGCTACTGCTGGGGAAAACGTGCTGTCCCCGCTTCACGGTAGGCGGTCCGCGCGGTGCGCGCAAACGCCACCTCCAGTTATGCGACGTCATCGTCGCAGCCGCCAGCCGCTTTGCAAACAGGCTGCGCTGGCATGGCAGCGTCGCGCACGCTCATCGTACCCACTCCGTGATTCTTGAGAAAGACCGCCATCCCGGGAATTGTGGCAGGTCAAGCAATGTGCGCCGAGTTCGGTTAGTACGTTGACAACGCATTTGCAAATGATAGTCTTTTAGCACACCCGCACTGCGCCAGCTTACCGATGCGATGAGGATGCTCTGGCCGGCTTGGCCGGCAACCATGGTTTCTGCAACGGAGGTTAGCCATGTTCAGAAGAAATCTGCTTGTCGGTACGGCGCTTGCCGGCGTGCTGGGTTGTGGCTCGGTGTATGCGGCGTGCAGCACCACCATCGGCAGCGTGATGTCCTTGACCGGATCGCTGGGCGTGCTTGGCCAGCAAATTGCCAAGGGCGCACAATTGGCGGTGACCGACCTCAACGCCGCCGGCGGTGCCAACGGTTGCACCGTCTCCCTGTCGC
>DATJCV010000341.1:0-2833 GCA_035497775.1 Burkholderiaceae bacterium
GAAGCGTTCAAGCATTACGACCTGGGCGACATCCTGGGCGCCGAAGGCACGTTGTTCAAGACCAAGACCGGCGAGCTGTCGATCAAGGTGAGCAACCTGCGGCTACTGACCAAATCGCTGCGGCCGCTGCCGGACAAGTTCCACGGCTTGTCGGACCAGGAAACCAAGTACCGCCAGCGTTACGTCGACCTGATCATCAACGAAGACACGCGCCGCACCTTCAAGGCGCGCACGGCGGCGCTGTCGTCGATCCGTCGCTTCATGGAGGAAAACAACTTCATGGAAGTCGAGACACCGATGCTGCACGTGATCCCGGGCGGCGCGGCGGCCAAGCCGTTCATCACGCATCACAATGCGCTGGACATGGAAATGTTCCTGCGGATTGCGCCGGAGCTGTATCTGAAGCGGCTGGTGGTGGGCGGCTTTGAGCGCGTGTTCGAGGTCAATCGCAACTTCCGCAATGAGGGCGTGTCGCCGCGCCATAATCCGGAATTCACGATGATGGAATTCTATGCGGCCTACGTCGATTACAAATGGCTGATGGACTTCACCGAAGCCGTGATCCGGCAAACGGCGCTGGATGCGTACGGCTCCGCTCAGCTGGTCTATCAGGGACGCGAACTGGATCTGTCGCAGCCGTTCCAGCGCCTGACCATCATCGGCGCCATCAATAAGTACGCGCCGCACTACAGCAACGAGCAATTGCACGACGCCGATTTCCTGAAACAGGAACTGAAAAAATTCGGCGTCAAGCCGCATGCGATTGCCGGTCTCGGCGCATTGCAACTGGCGCTGTTCGAGGAAACCGCCGAAGCGCAATTGTGGGAGCCGACTTACATCGTCGATTACCCGGTCGAAGTGTCGCCGCTGGCACGTGCCTCCGATACGGTACCGGGCATTACCGAGCGCTTCGAGTTGTTCATTACCGGCCGCGAAATCGCCAACGGCTTTTCCGAGCTGAACGACCCCGAAGACCAGGCCGCGCGCTTCCGCGCCCAGGTCGAAGCCAAGGATGCCGGCGACGAGGAAGCGATGTATTACGACGCCGACTATATCCGTGCGCTCGAATACGGCTTGCCGCCGACCGGCGGCTGCGGCATCGGCATCGACCGCCTGATGATGCTGATCACCGATTCGCCGAATATCCGCGACGTGATCCTGTTTCCGCACCTGCGCCGCGAGGATTAACGGCAAAGCATGCGGTACGGTTACAAACGCTTACCATTGACACAGGTTTTGGCTTTTATTGCAGCAACAGGTGCACGATACTTTCTTTGTTCGCACCAACCTCAGGAATAAAAAATGGAAATCGGAAAATCCTCGTATCGCATCCACCCGCTGGTCGCCACCGCCGCCGTCGCAGTCACGCTGGCCAGCCTGACCGGTATTGCGGCAATGACCGGCATGTTCCCAAGCTCGCATAGCGGCAGTGCGTCAAACGCGCCCGTCGTTGCGAGCGCTCCCGCTACAGTCGAAGCGCCACCGGTCGCCGCAGCGCCACAAGAGAGCGCCACACAAACAGTTCCCGTCAAACCGGCCCCGGTCAAATCGGCTCCTGTCAAACCAGCCCCTGTCAAAACCCATGCGGCGGCGCCAGTTGCGCCAACGTACACACCACCGCCGGTAGCCCAGGCGCCGGCAATCTGCAGCAACTGTGGCCGGGTTGAATCGGTCCAGGCGATCCAGCACGCCGCGCAACCAAGCGGGCTGGGCATTGCCGCCGGTGCAGTGGTCGGCGGCCTGCTGGGTAATCAGGTGGGCGGCGGCAACGGCCGCACGCTGGCCACCGTCGCCGGTGCGGTCGGCGGCGGCTACGCCGGCAATGAAGTCGAGAAACGCACACGCGGCAGCACCAGTTATGAAGTACGGGTGCGGATGGAAAACGGATCGCTGCGTACCTTCCCGCAATCCGGTCCGAACGGCTGGCAGGTCGGCGACTCGGTTCGCGTCGTGAACGGCGCGCTGGTCTCGCGCGGCTGATAGGCCGTTCCGCAAGCGAGCGGTTGGTGGAGTCAGGTTGAGGGCGTGAGCAGATTTAACGAATCATCCAGTATGTGACGTAGATGACCAACTGCCGCCCGTAATTGGCACTCTACTCATGGAGTATAGTGCCTGATCAGCAGTCAGGCACTAGCTCCAACAGACGCTTTCGCCTGAAACCTACAGTACCCGCAACAGATTCGCGCCGACCAACACCAGTATCACGAGGAACGTGCCGACCACGCCTGCCGCCCGCCCAATTGATTCTCCCGAGCTTCGGCTCAGACCCCAGGCGTGCGCAATGCGCGAGGCCAGCAGCACAATGCCGCAGGTATGCAACAAGCTGCCGTTGCCGCCATTCAGCTCATACACCAGCAATAGCAACAAGGCGATCGGAACGTATTCGACCGCATTGCCATGCGCCCGGATGGCTTGCGCCAAGCCGGCTTGGCCGCCGTCGCCCAGGCCGACCTTGTGGCGGCCGCGCTGCAGCATCACCAGGACGGCCAGGATCAACAGCAGCACGGCATGCAGCGCTACATACAGCGCGGTAATTTGAACGGGCATCGGCTTCCTCTAACGGGTAACGAACGGTCAACGTTCCGGGATGGCGCTTGGTCCGCGTCGGGCAAGCTGCAGACGCGGCGCGCCAATTCTAGCGCCGATTCGGCATTCAACCGGCTTCCTCGATCCATGCCTGCTGGATTGCTTCCAGAATTTTTTCGCCGGAGCGATTCGGCTCGTCGTCAAAACCCTCCAGCTCGCTGACCCACCGGTGCAGATCGGTAAAGCGCACGCCCAGCGGGTCGACCTGGGGAAATTTGTCATACAGCGCTTCGGCAATCCGGATCGT
>DATJCV010000342.1:0-4310 GCA_035497775.1 Burkholderiaceae bacterium
CCCGGCAGGCATTCCAGCATCCATGCCTGCAGTCGCGCCAATCCCGGCGGCAGGCCGATGATCGGGCGCGGATGACCGGACCAGAGGCCGGCCAGCCGCACCAGTTCGCGCAGCGTATAGACCTTGGGGCCGGCCAGCTCGTAGGCATGGCCGATGGTGGCATCGGCGTCCAGCGCGGCGATGAAGGCGCGCGCAACGTCGTCCACGTGGATCGGCTGAAAACGGGCATCGGCGCCGCCCAGCGGCACGACCGGGAAGATTTTTTGCAGGCTGGCAAAACGATTCATGAAATGATCGTCCGGCCCGAAGATGACCGAGGGCCGGAAAATCGTCGTCGCCACCGCCGGATTCGACAGTGCCTCCCGTTCGCCGGCGGCTTTCGAGCGCAGATACATCGACGGCGCATCGGCCGCCGCCCCCAACGCGCTCATGTGCAGATAGCGCGGCACGCGCTGAGCGGCGCAGGCGGCCACGATACGGCGCGGCAGTTCGACATGGGTGCGGGCAAAGGCCGGGCCGAAAGCGGAGCCGGCCGGTCCCGCTTTCGAATGGAGCACACCGGCCAGGTTGATCACGACATCGATACCAGGCAGTAGTGCCGCCAACGCAGCGTCCTGCGCGACATCGGTCTCGACGATCCTGACTGTCGGCAATGGCAACAAATGGCGCGCCCTCATATAGCGCCGGGTCGGCACCACGATATCGCAGCCGCCGCGCGCCGCCAGTTGCGCCACCAGGTGCGAGCCGACGAAGCCGGAGGCGCCGATCACCAGAATAGTGCGATAAGCCATGTCCATGCACTCCATCGAAGGCAACCAGCCAGATCCCGACCGGCGGTTACCGGATCATGTCAAGGCGTGACGGTGCCCAGCCGCGCCTTCAGCGATTGCGCGCGATTCTCGAACAGCGCCGCGTACCAGGTCGCATTCGACAGCACGTTCTTGACATAGCCGCGCGTCTCCGCAAACGGAATCGATTCGGCAAAAATCGCGCCTTCCACCGGCCCCTTCAACGTCGAACGCCAGGCGCGCGGCCGGCCTGGGCCGGCATTGTAGGCGGCGGAAGCCAGCGTTTGCGAACCGTCCAGCTGGCCCAGCACCATGCTCAGGTAATTGGTGCCGAGCAGGATATTGGTGTCGATCTCGTTGACCTGGCTCGGGTTGAAGCCGTTAAAGCCGATCTGGCGCGCCACCAGCCGCGCGGTGGCCGGCATCAGTTGCATCAGGCCGGAGGCACCGACGTGCGAACGCGCATGCATGATGAAGCGCGATTCCTGCCGAATCAGGCCATACACCCAGGCCATGTCGAGGCCGAGCGCCTGCGTGTTGGCCAGCATGACGCTGCGAAACGGGGTCGGAAAGCGTTGCGTGAAATCAACTTCGACCCGGGTGCGGTCGGAGGTGTTCACCATCCGGTCCAGCACGTCCTTTTGCCGCGCGAATTCGGCCGCCGCCAGATGCTGGCGCTCATCCATCTGGCGCAATTCCCAGTTCCATTCGCGCACACCCTCGAAGCGCAGGCCCATGTCAAAAAAGCGCAGCGCGCGGCGAAACCCCTGATTTTGCGCCATCGGCGCGACTTCGTCGGCGCTGGGCGGCGTGGGGCGCAGCGGCGGCAACAGCTCGTGGCCCAGCTCTTCCCGCGCCAGCTGGCCGTAAAAACCGGTGCGCTCGGCAATTGCCGCAAAGCGCGCCTCGGCCTGCTCGCCCTTACCTTCATGCTGCAGCGCCCGGCCATCCCAGTAGACCCAGCTCGGATCGTTGCGCAAGGCAGGCGGCATCGCGTCGATCCCGGCCTTGACCAGTTTCCAGTCACCATCGCGCAAGGCGGAACGCACCCTCCACTGATAGCCGTCCGCCGACAGCGGCGCGTCTTTGGCACGGCGCCAGTAGTCGCTCGCTTCCGGCGCCAGCTTCAAGGCCGCCTGCAGCGCGATCTGAGCCCAGCCCAGCGCCTGGTCGGCGGCACTCAAGCGCGACGCTTCCGCCTGCAGCGCATCGGCGGCCTGCTGCGGATTGTTGCGTGCCACGCGTCCGAGTGCGATCACATACAGCTGGCCGGCAACGCCACGGCCGGCACCGTGGGAAACACCGCGGGCCAGCGTCAGCGCCGGCTTGTCGAAGGCTTCCGCAATCAGTTTGTCGGAGGCGCCGGCCAGGGCCGCAACCCGCTTGGCGATCGCCAGGTAATTCGCTTCCGAGGCCAGCCGCACCTGAGCCCACAGATCAGCCTGGCTGAACTGGCCGTTTTGCGCCAACGTCGCGATCAGCGCCACACAGCCTTCGCCATAGTCCTTTGGTGTATCCAGCAGCGCGCGCGCCTGCTCGGCCGCGTTCTGCCCTTTGGCTGCGAGCGACATCAGCGCGTAGCATTTCAGCTGGGTATCGTCTTGCAGCGCGAACAGCGGAAACTGCTCATCGAAAGTGCCCCAGTTACGCACCCGGCCCAGCTCCAGCAGCCAGTCGTTGCGCAGGCGGTCGGCGATGGCGGTGCCGTCGTAGCGAGTCAGATAGGCACGGATTTCGGTATCCGGAAAATCGGCGATGCGCGGTTTCAACCGATAGTAATCAACGTAGGAAGGAATGTCATAATCCTGCAGACGGGCCGCCAGCGCTTCCACCTTGCCCAGATCCCTCTTGCGGGATGCCTCGCGCAGCGCCAGGAAGGCTTCATCGGCAGCAGGAGTAGCGGCAGCTGCCTGAGCCCGCGCGACAGGCGCCGCAACTCCGAACGCGGTCAGCGCGAGCGTAACGACAACCAGGTATTTCTTGAAAAGCATGACTTTCCCGACTTGTTTAACGAATCCGAACCGGTTCAAGGATAGCACGTGACGACGCCCGATAAAGCCGCGTCCCGCGTCACATCTGCGCCTGCCACACCCAGCCCGCGCGACGTGCTGCGCCAGCAATTGCTGGCGCGCCGCGCCGCGCTCGAACCGGAAGTGAAAGAATGCTGGGACGAGTCCATCCGACAGCACTTGCTGCAGCGCTGTACAGCGCTGCAGCCGGGAAGCTTGCTGGGAGTGTATTGGCCGATGCGTGGCGAACCCGACCTGGGTCCGGCCTATGCAGCGCTGGCGCTGCGCGGGGTACAACTGGCCTTGCCGGTAGTCGTGGCGCGCGCGGCGCCGCTCCGGTTTGCGCACTGGATACCGGGCGCACCGCTGGCGCTTGGTGCCTTTGACGTGCCGGTTCCGCGCGAGCTGACCTGGGCCGAGCCACCGACACTGCTGGTGCCCTGCCTCGGTTTCAATTCAGCACGCATGCGGCTCGGCTACGGCGGCGGTTTCTACGACCGTACGCTGGCGCGCGCACCGTGCCCGGCGACGATCGGGATCGCTTACGGTTGTCTGCAGGTGGAATTCGAGGCAGCGCCGCACGATATCGCGCTCGACTGCATCCTGACCGAGGATGCCTGCGGCTAGAGAAAAATTATGCCGGACGCGACTGCAGGCGCTGCACGATCGCTTCGGTCGGCACCGCCTGATTCAGCGTATAGAAATGCAGGCCGGGTGCGCCTCCGGCCAGCAGGCGCTCGCACAGCGCGGTGGTCACGTCCAGGCCGAAGGCGCGGATTGAAGCCGCATCGTCGCCGAAACTCATCAGCTTCAGACGGATCCAGCGCGGAATCTCGGCGCCGCACATTTCGGAAAAGCGCAGCAGTTGCGAACAGTTCGTGATCGGCATCACTCCGGCCACGATCGGCGCCGCAACACCAGCCTTTTGCGCCTCGTCGACAAAGCGGAAATAGGCATCGGCGTTATAAAAATACTGGGTAATCGCGGCGTCGGCCCCGGCCTGCATCTTGCGCACGAAATGCCGCAAGTCTTCCTGCGGCGACTTCGCCTGCGGGTGGGTTTCCGGATAGGCGCCCACCTGGATCTGGAACCAGTTCCCGGTTTCGCTGCGGATGAACTCGACCAGTTCGTTCGCATAACGGAATGCGCCGGACGACAAGTCGAGCGCGCCGAAGCCGCTCGGCAAGTCGCCGCGCAAGGCCACGAGCCGGCGGATACCGGCTTGCCGGTATTGCTGCAAAATCGCACGCAATGCGTCGCGCGAACTGCCGAGACAGGACAGGTGTGGCGCGGCCTCATGCCCTTCGCGCCGGATCTCGAGCACGGTATCGAGCGTGCCCTGTTGAGTCGAGCCGCCGGCGCCGAAGGTCACCGAAAAATATTTCGGATCCAATTGTGCCAGGCGGGCGCGCACCACCCGCAGCTTTTCCGCACCCTCGGCAGTCTTCGGGGGGAAAAATTCAATACTGAAATCGGCCGCAGTCATTCGATTCTCAACGTTTAATGCTCATCA
>DATJCV010000343.1:0-10330 GCA_035497775.1 Burkholderiaceae bacterium
GATCGCCAGATCGCCGCGCGTGACCGACTGGCTGCGGCGCTGGCCGGTGAGCCAGGCGCGTTGCCCTGCCAGCGCGCGCCGCAGCGGTTCGACCTTGCGAATCCGGCAGCACTCGTGGCGTAGCTCGACGCTGTCATAGAACGCGTTCAAGCCGTGCTGGCTGACATAGTCGTGTACCGCACCCGGCTCCGGCTGCCATGACTTGATCCGGTAACCGTAGATTTGCTGGACGCGCGTCAGCAGCGCCAACGTTTCCGGGTGCAGGCGCCCGGTATCCAATGTAAAAATGCCGATTGGCAGGGCGCCGCGCAAGATCAGGTCGGTCAGTACCATGTCTTCCGCCGCCAGGCTGAAAGCCAGCACCGCTGGTGAATGATCGATGGCGATGCGCTCCAGCGTGGCCTGGGTCGCGGCGACCAGATTGGCGAGCTCACTCATGCCGGCCGCCTGATGCGCCGCAGTGTGGCGAATGGTGCGCAGGTGGGACTGGCTGGATGCAGTGATGGGTGGTGATGCATGGATACCTCGGATCAGTAAGCCAGCTTGATGGCAACGCCGGTCAGCATGGTTGCCAGCAGGCCGCGCAGGAATTTCTCGGGAATGGCGTGCGCCGCCAGCGAGCCGATCGTGATGCCGGGAATCGAACCCAGCAGCAGCGTCGCCAGCAACTGCCAGTCGATCGAGCCGAGCCACCAGTGGCCAAGTGCGGCGATGGCGGTCAGCGGCACCGCATAGGCGATGTCGGTGCCGACGATTTCCGCCGCCGACAGGCGCGGATAGAGCATGACCAGCAGGGTGGCGCCGATCGCGCCGGCGCCGATGGATGAAACCGTCACCAGCGTACCGAGCAGGGCGCCGGTGAAAATGGTGAGTACCGCCAGCGGCCGGCCTTGCAGATGCCGGTCCGGACGCGCATTCAGCCAGTTCAGCATGCGCCCCCGAAACAGCAGCGCCACCACGGTCAGAGTTACGGAGACGACAATCGAATAGCGGATGACTTGACCGATTTCCGGCGTCAGCGCGCCAAAATGGTTCAATGCCAGCGCGGCCAGCACGGCCGCGGGTAGCGCGCCATACGACAGGCGCCGGACAATCTGCCAGTTGACGGTGCCGGAAAAGCGATGCACGAAGGTGCCGGAGACTTTGGTGATCGATGCGAAGGCCAGGTCAGTGCCGACCGCAGCCGATGGCGAGACGCCAAACAGCAGTGTCAGCAGCGGCGTCATCAGGGAACCGCCGCCGACCCCGGTCAAGCCCACCAGCAGGCCGACGGCAAATCCACACGCAATGAAGGAAAGAGTCATATGGCTCCATACAAGGAGCGTAAATCGTAATAAACTCCTCCTTTATTCCAAAGTACATAGTATTTATTTACTTATATGTGCATTTTGTATAGATGAGTCGAATGTACGTGTGCTCCATCGCCATTCAGGGACTGCAATGAACCTTCATCAACTGCGCTTCGTGCGCGAAGCTGTGCGCCAGAATTTCAATCTGACCGAGGCCGCCAAGGCGCTGTTCACGTCGCAACCGGGGGTTTCCAAAGCCATCATCGAGCTGGAGGAAGAACTGGGGGTGGATATTTTCATGCGCCACGGCAAGCGGATCCGTGGCCTCACCGAACCGGGGCGGGCGGTGCTGCAATCGGTGGAGCTGGTATTGCAGGAAATTGAAAGTCTGAAACGAATTGGCGAGGAATTCGCGGCGCAGGATAGCGGCAGCTTCACGATTGCCACCACGCATACCCAGGCGCGCTACGCCTTGCCCAAAGTGGTGCAGGCGTTTGCCCTGAAATTCCCGAAGGTGCGGCTGTCGCTGCTGCAAGGCAGTCCGCGCCAGGTGGCCGAGATGGTGCACAGCGGGCAGGCCGATCTGGCGATTGCGACCGAATCGATCGCCGCCATCGACGGCCTGATTACGCTGCCGTCATATCAGTGGGAACACGTGGTGGTGGTGCCGCCCGAGCATGCGCTGCTGAAGTCGAAGGCACTGACGCTGGACGAAATCGCCGCCTATCCGCTGATTACCTACGACAGCGCGTTTGCCGGGCGCAGCAAGCTCGATCACGCCTTTTCACTGCGCGAACTGAAGCCGGATATCTTGCTGGAAGCGATCGACGCTGACGTGATCAAGACTTATGTCGAACTCGGCATGGGGGTCGGCATCATCGCCGGCATGGCATTCGATAGTGAGCGCGACGGTGGCCTGCGGGCGATCCCGGTCGGCCATTTGTTCGGCACCAACGTTTCGCGTGTCGCGCTGAAAAAGGGCGCCTATCTGCGCAGCTACGTCTACACCTTCATCGAGTTGCTGACGCCAACCATGAATCGCAAGCTGATCGAACAGGTGATGGCTGGCGAGAAGGAAATGTACGAGTTGTGATGCCGGGCTGCGGCTCTTGCCCGGCGCCGTTTCCGATCGTTTGCATTGGTCGCATCGATACCTCGCTGCCGGTCGGACGCCGTCCTGTTTTATCCAGCCCAGCACGCTTGTGGCGCTCATAGTCGAAAAACGCATAAAGAAATAACTTTATATTCGTTTTTTGTTGGAATGATTCTCAATAGAATCAATGGCATCTCAACCATCTCGAAGATTGCCAACATGAGCCGCCTTGCCATCCAAACCATCGATTCCGCGCCTGCCGAAGCCAAGGAGCGCCTGCTGACGGCGCAAAAAAACAATGGCTTCCTGCCGAACTTGCTGGGTGTGCTGGCGAACGCTCCGACTGCGCTGGAAACCTACCAGGTAGTCAGCGCCATCAATGCCCGTACCGGCTTGTCGGCGGCTGAACGCGAAGTAATCCAGATCACCGCCGCGACCCGCAATGGCTGCGGCTTTTGCGTCGCCGGCCACACTGCGCTGGCACGCAAAAAACTGGCCATGCCAGACGAGTTGATCGAGGCCTTGCGCGGTACCCAGGCCTTGAACGATCCCAAGCTGAATGCGCTGGCGCAGTTCACGCTGGCGGTAATCGACCAGAAAGGCCAGGTGGCGGACGCCACGCTGAGCGATTTTCTGGCCGCCGGCTACACCCAAGCGAGTGCGCTCGAAGTGGTGCTGGGCGTGAGCCTCGCCACGCTGTGCAATTACGCCAACAACCTGGCGCAAACCCCGATCAATCCCGAGTTGCAGGCATTTGCCTGAGAGGCTTAACCCAGGTATCCGTGCAGGGATGCTGTCGGGTGCTGCCGTCACCATTTTCAATTGAATCGTTCCAACAGGAGTTGCTGTCATGAGTCAGTCCGAAGCCGCCATTGCATTGCTGGAAGCGGTGGCCGCGCAGGTTCGCGCCGAGCTGGTGCCGCTGGTGAGCGCGATTGACCAGGACGGCGTATTCCCCGCCGACTATTTGCATAAGCTGGGCGCGCTGGGTGGCTTCGGCGCCAGCGTGCCGCGCGCCGAGGGCGGCCTTGGGCTGACCCTGGCGCAGCAAATCGACGTCACGACACAGGTAGGCAGCGAGTGCGGTGCGACGGCATTCCTGGTCTGGTGCCAGTCGACTTGTGCCTGGTATTTGCAGCACGCGCCGAATTCGGCGGTGCGCGAGCGCTACCTGCGGGTGGTCGCCGACGGCACCCTGTTGGCCGGTACCGGCATGTCGAATACGGTCAAGCATCTGGCTGGCCTGGAAAAAATCCAGCTGCAGGCACGGCGCGACGGCGATGACTACATCGTCAGCGGCAACCTGCCGTGGGTCTCGAATGTCGGCGTCGACCACCTGATCATCGTGGCGGCCGCGCTGGAAAATGGCGGCTACGTGATGTTTGCGATCAAGGGCGACGCTGCTGGCCTGCACCTGCATGCCTGCCCCGAATTTGCCGGACTGGAAGGCACGCGTACCCTGAATCTGCGCTTCAAGGAGGCGCGCATCGGCAGCGACCAGGTGCTGGCACATCCGCATCAGTTCGCCGCGTACCTGGCGCGCATCAAGGCCGGCTTCGTGTTGGGCCAGACCGGCATGGGCTTCGGCGTGATCCAGGGTGCGCTGAAAATCATCCGCGAAAGCAATGTCACGCATGCCGCAGTGAATGCATTCCTGGATGACCAGGGCGCCGAACTGGAAGCGGAACTGGCACAACTGAAGGCGCAAGCCGCCGTGCTGGCGCAGCAGGCGCAAAACGGCGCGGCGCCGGTCCTGGAGGCTTTGAAACTGCGCGCGCGCACTTCCGAGTTGACACTAAAAGCCGCCAATGCGGCCGTGCTGCATGCCGGCGCCAAAGGCTACCTGATGCGGCATCCGGCCCAGCGGCGCTTGCGCGAAGCGGTGTTCGTTGCGATCGTCACGCCGGCGCTGAAGCATTTGCGCAAGGAAATCAGCGACCTCGAGCAGGCGGCATCGGCGTCATTGCGCGCGGCGGCGGCGTAATGGCGGCACCGGTGCAATGGATGTGCGGCCCGTGCGGCTTTATCTATGACGAAGCGGTCGGCATGCCGGACGAGGGGATTCCGCCGGGAACGCCATTTGCCGATATCCCGGATGACTGGGAATGCCCCGATTGCGGCGTCGGCAAGGCCGATTTCTTCCTGCTTCCGGACTGAGGGGGCCGCATGACGACTGCGACTGGCCCGGAGCGGCCGATTGTCTTGAACGCGCAGCAGATCGAGCTGAGCTACGGCCGTGGCAAGCAGCCGGCGAATACCGTGTTGCGCGATTTTTCGCTGCAGCTGGCGGCCGGTGAAGTGGTGGCTGTGCTGGGTCCGAGCGGCGTCGGCAAGTCGTCGCTGCTGCGGGTATTGGCCGGGCTGCAGGTGCCCGACAAGGGCAGCGTGCAGGTGAATGGCGAGCCTTTGCAGGGCCCGCATCCGCGCCTCGGTTTCGTGTTCCAGGACCCGAGCCTGCTGCCGTGGCTGACGCTGGAGGAAAACGTCGGCTTCGGCCTCGATTTCAAGCATCAGCCACAGATCAGCGTCGCCGAAAAAAAGGAACGGGTACGGGCGGCGATCGCCGAGGTCGATCTGCAGCGTGCGGTGGCGCGCTACCCGGCCGAACTCTCGGGCGGCATGGCGCAACGCACCGCCTTGGCGCGCAGCCTGGCGCGGCAGCCGGAGATCCTGCTGCTGGACGAGCCGTTTTCCGCGCTGGATGAAATTACCCGCAGCGAGATGCAAGCGCTGCTGCGGCAGATCACGTCGCGCCATCAGACGTCGGCGGTGCTGGTTACGCACGATATCGACGAAGCGCTGATTCTGGCGGATCGCATTTTGCTGATCGGCCGCTACCCGGGCCGCCTGATCGGCGAGTGGCATATCGACCTGCCGCATCCGCGCGACGAAGTGGCCGCCGAATTGACTGGAGTACGGGTCGAAATCGTGCAGGCATTGCGCGACGCCCGCCGTACAGCACCTAATCCTCCGCATCATTTGAAGGCCTGACACAGGCCACAGAATAACGACAAGGGAAACCATGAAAAACAAATCCACACTCGCAGCCCCGGTCGCCGACGGCCGCCGTCAATTCCTGAAACGTTCCACTGCGCTGGGGGCAATGGGTGCGCTACCGTTGTTGCAAACCGCCAGCCAGGCACTGGCCGCCGAGCAGAACGAGGCGGTCAAGATCGGCTATCTGCCGATCACCGACGCGGCGCCGCTGCTGATCGCGCACGCCAACAAGACTTTCGAGGCACAAGGCCTGCAGGTCGAGAAACCGCGGCTGTTCCGCAGCTGGGCGCAGATCATCGAAGCATTCCTGGCCGGCCAGGTCAACGTCGTGCACCTGCTGATGCCGATGACGATCTGGGCGCGCTATGGCAGCAAGGCGCGCGCCAAGGTGGTGGCATGGAACCATATGGAAGGATCGGCCCTGACGGTGCTGCCGGAAATCAACAGCTTGAGCGATCTCGGCGGCAAGACGGTGGCGATTCCGTTCTGGTACTCGATTCATAACGTGACGCTGCAGCATTTGCTGCGCGGCCAGGGCCTGGAAGCAATCAGCGAAGGCAATCCGGGACCGAAGCAGGTGAAGCTGGTGGTGATGTCGCCGGGCGACATGCTGCCGGCCTTGGGCACCAAGCAGATTGCCGGCTATACCGTGGCCGAGCCGTTCAACGCGCTGGCGGAAACGCTGAAGGTCGGCAAGATCTGGCGCTTTACCGGCGACGTCTGGAAGGATCATGCCTGCTGCGTGGTGTTCATGCACGAGCGCGACCTCGAGCAGCGTCCGGAATGGGCGCAAAAAGTGGTCAACAGCATCGTCCAGGCGCAGCACTGGATCCGCGATCATGGCGACGAAGCCGCGCGCCTGCTGGCCAAGGACAATCCTGCACACTACACGCCGCACGCCTACGAGACGCTGGCCCAAGTGCTGGCCCCGCACGAGGAATTGACGCCCAAGTACAAGGCATCAGGCGCCGTGCTGAACGCCGACTGGAACGAGAAGCGGATCGACTTCCAGCCGTATCCGTTTCCCAGCTATACCGAGGAACTGGTCAAGATGCTGAAACAGACTACCGTGCTCGGCCGCAACGATTTCCTGCAGACACTCGATCCGGCCTTTGTCGCACGCGATCTGGTGGATGACCGCTTCGTGAAAAAGGCCATTGCCAACGTGGGCGGGCTGAAGACATTTGGCTTGCCCGCTTCGCTTACCCGACGCGAAACGATTTCGACGAAGTAGCGCGCACGGCGCTCGCATCAGGACCAGATCATGGAAAGAATTCTCCGATTTTCCCGCCACTCACCGCGCAGTGCCCAGTTGGCGCTCAGCCTCGGCGGATTGGCGACCTTGGTCCTGCTGTGGGGCTTGGGCACGCACTGGCTGCAGCACAGCATTTCGCTGGCCCAGCTGTTGAGCCCGAAAGAAACCTTTGACAGCCTGCTTCAACTGCTGACGCAAAACCAGTTGACCATGCATACCGTGACCAGCATGAAGCGGGTGTTGGTCAGCTTGGCGCTGGCGCTGGTGCTGGGCATTCCGATCGGGCTGGCGATCGGCACTTCGCGTGCGCTGGAAAACAGCACCAGCAGCGCCTTTCAATTCCTGCGCATGATTTCGCCCCTGTCCTGGATGCCGATCGCGGTCATGGTGTTCGGCATTGGCGACGGCCCGATCTATTTCCTGCTGACCTTCGCCGCCGTCTGGCCGATCATCCTGAACACCGCGGCCGGCGTGCGCCGGCTTGATCCAAAGTGGCTGATGCTGGCAAAAAGCCTGTCCGCCACACGGCGTGAAATCCTGTTCAGGATTGTCCTGCCCGGCATTCTCAGCAATATCCTGACAGGCCTGCGGTTGGCGATCGGCATCGTCTGGATCGTGCTGGTGCCATGCGAAATGCTGGGCGTCAGCTCCGGCCTGGGCTATTTCATCCTCGATACTCGCGACCGCCTGGCGTATTCCGAGCTGATGGCGGTGATCGTGCTGATCGGTGCGCTCGGCTTCCTGCTGGATGGGCTGGCACAAAAACTGTATCAGCGCTGGACCCATGGCGCGCAGGGCGATTAAAAGCGGCAGGTGACGCGAATGAGCGCGGCCAAGCGCGCTCAAGCAGCGTTTTTCGCAAGTTATAATCGGCCCTCTCTGTCTTGACCTTCAGGATGACCGATGAAACTTGCCACACTCAGGGACGGCACCCGCGATGGCCAATTGGCCGTGGTGGCGCGTAATCTGAAAAGCGCCGTGCTGGCGGACGGTATTGCACCGACCCTGCAGCGGGCGCTGGATGACTGGAACTTCATCGCGCCGCAACTCGAACAGCTGTACACCGACTTGAATGGCGAGCGTGCCCGGCACGCCTTCGAGTTCGAGCCGAAGCGCTGCATGGCGCCGTTGCCGCGCGCATTCCAGTGGGCCGACGGCTCCGCCTATGTCAATCATGTCGAACTGGTGCGGCGCGCGCGCAACGCTGAAATGCCGGATTCGTTCTGGCACGATCCGCTGATGTACCAGGGCGGCTCGGACGATTTCCTCGGCCCCAATGACGACATCGTGCTCGCTTCGGCCGAATGGGGCATCGACTTCGAAGGCGAAGTGGCGGTGATCACCGGCGACGTGCCGATGCAGAGCACGCCGGAGGCGGCAGCGCAACAGATTCGTCTGTTGATGCTGGTCAACGATGTGTCGCTGCGCAACCTGATTCCGGCCGAACTAGCCAAGGGCTTCGGCTTCCTGCAATCGAAGCCGGCCAGCGCATTTTCGCCGGTGGCGGTGACCCCCGACGAACTGGGCAGTGCTTGGCAGGACGGCAAGGTGCACCTGCCGCTGCGCGCCACCTGGAATGGCGTGCTGGTCGGCCAGCCGCACGCCGGCACCGACATGGTGTTCAGCTTTCCGCAGCTGGTGGCGCATCTGGCCAAGACGCGCAACGTGCGCACCGGCTCGATCATCGGCTCCGGCACCGTCTCCAACAAGGATGCCAGCCGCGGCTATACCTGCATCGCGGAAAAACGCTGCCTGGAAACGATCGCCGATGGCGCGCCGAAAACGCCTTTCATGCAGTTCGGCGACACCATCAAGCTGGACATGCTGGATGCGAACGGCAAGTCGATTTTCGGCGCCATCGATCAGCGTGTGGTACAGCACATCACCGCCGGCAAGGGCCGCTGAGCGCGGCCCCATCCAGCTCCATCGAGCTGTCTTATTTGTCATTTTTCACCTTGGAGAACCCATGCATCTTCCCCTCCTGCGCAGCCTCGCCGGCATCTCGCTTCTGGCACTGGCCTGTGCCAGCCCGTCCGCCTTCGCCCAGATCAGGATCGGCGTCAATATCTCGACCACCGGGCCGGCTGCCGCGATTGGCGCTCCCACCAAGAATGCGATGCTGCTATGGCCGAAGGAAATCGCCGGCCAGAAAGTCGAATACGTGTTCCTGGACGATGGTTCGGACCCCACTAACGCGGTGCGCAACACGCGCAAGCTGACTACCGAACAAAAAGTCGATGTGATCGTCGGCCCGAATACCACGCCGAACGCGCTGGCCATGCTGGACGTGGTGGCCGAAGCGCAGACGCCAATGATCACGCTGGCGGCTTCCTCATCGATTGTCGAGCCGGTTGACGCCAAGCGCGCCTGGGCCTTCAAGATGCCGCAGAACGACTCGCACATGGCGACCATCCTGACCCAGCACATGGCCGACAATGGCGTCAAGACCGTGGCCTTCATCGGCTTTGCGGATGCCTATGGCGAAGGCTGGTGGCGTGAATTTTCCAAGCTGGCAGAGCTGCGCAAGATCAAGGTGGTGGCCAGCGAGCGCTACGCCCGCACCGACACCAGTGTCACTGGCCCCATCTTGAAAATCATGTCAGCCGGGCCGGATGCGGTGCTGATTGCCGGCTCCGCCACGCCGGCGGTGCTGCCGCAAAAAACCCTGGTCGAACGCGGCTACAAGGGCCGCATCTACCAGACACACGGGATCGGCACGCTGGAATTCCTGAAGGTCGGCGGCAAGGACGTTGAGGGTACCTTCTTCCCGACCGGGCCGGCGGTGGTCGCCAAACAGCTGCCCGCGACCAATCTGGTGAAGAAGACGGCGCTCGCCTTTACCAACCGCTATGAAGCCGAATACGGCAAGGATACGATGACGCAATTCGCCGCCGACGCCTGGGGCGCGTACCTGCTGATTGCGCATGCCGTGCCGCAGGCGCTGAAGACGGCGCAGCCGGGCACGGTCCAGTTCCGCAACGCGCTGCGCACCGCGCTGGAAAACACCAAGGAACTGACGGTGCCGCAGGGCGTGATCAACATGAACCCGAAGGACCACGTCGGCCTCGACCAGCGCTCGCGCGTGATGGGGCAGATTCGCGACAACAAGTTTGCCTATGCATATGGCGGGTGAGCGGCCGGACTGGCGTTGCGAGCGGGTACGCGTCGTGTAGTGCCGTGCTCGATCCCGGTTTGGATAAGTTTCTCGGAGTATGTTGTATAAATATCCATTTAACATCCGAAACTGGCTTCTGCTATAGGGAGTATATAGCCGGAGCTGGTTCCTCCGCGTGAGCCTGGCGTGCCACCCCGCGAGGGAAACGACCTCAGGCATAGGCTTTCGCGCCGACAGCGGTCGGCTGGTGGATGGGCGGTTGCCATGAATTTATCTGTTATCTTTCGGCAAGATTGGATAACTCCAGACAAGACATACGAGCTCACCGATGTTCAGGCAAGCCCCACTCTCCTTCACCGCCTGCGAGGCAAAGGCGTTTCTCGTGCTTGCAGTCTTCGTGCTGAGCGCTGCTGTCACGCACGCACAGCAACTTCCCTCGCCGTCACGCACCATCTACAAATGTGAGGTCGCTCAAAAGACCGTCTACTCGGATTCGCCGTGCCTTGGCGCGCAAAGGATCGACATCGAACCGACGCGCGGACTGAACCAATCATCCGGCCGCAAGCTGGTCGGCGCCGATG
>DATJCV010000344.1:0-10026 GCA_035497775.1 Burkholderiaceae bacterium
CGACGTCACCGGTTCGATCGAACTGCCGAAGGACAAGGAAATGGTGATGCCGGGCGATAACGTCTCGATCACGGTGCAATTGATCAACCCGATCGCGATGGAAGAAGGCTTGCGCTTTGCGATCCGCGAAGGCGGCCGCACCGTCGGCGCCGGCGTCGTCGCCAAGATTATCGAGTAGCAAGGCCGGGTGGGCCGCTCGTCATGATGTGGCGGGCGGTTCGAGTCGTATCCGGCTTTGGCAGGTTCATGTAGGGACGTAGCTCAATTGGCAGAGCGTCGGTCTCCAAAACCGAAGGTTGGGGGTTCGATGCCCTCCGTCCCTGCCACCGATTCAGGTGCAGGGCACCGAAAGTTAAAAAGTATGTCGAATCACTCCGTGCAGACTGTCCGTACCACTAGCGACAAGATCAAGGTCGGCTTGGCGGTTTTGGCGGCAATCGCGGGCGTAGTCGGTTTTTATTTCCTGTCGGATAAAACGGGTTTCATTCGTGTTGCTGCATTGGCCGCCGGCTTGTTGGTGGCGATTGCATTGGCGTGGACCTCGACTTCTGGCCGTGGATTTATCGATTTTGCTCGCGAGTCGATCCGTGAAACCAAAAAGGTGGTATGGCCGCCGCGCAAAAACGCACTGCAGGTGACCGCAGTGGTTTTTGCGTTTGTCGTCATCATGGCGATGTTCCTGTGGGGAACCGACAAACTGCTGGAGTTTGTGTTTTACGACTTGATTTTGGGCTGGAAAAAATAATGAGTGAAAACCCGCAAGGCGATTTGCCAGGCGCGAGCGTCGCGGGCAAAAAACGCTGGTACGTCGTGCATGCCTATTCCGGTATGGAAAAAAGCGTCATGCGTGCATTGAAAGAGCGCGTCGAGCGCGCCGGCATGCAAGAACAGTTTGGGCAAATTCTGGTGCCGACCGAGGAAGTCGTTGAAATCAAGAACGGCCAAAAGGCGGTTACCGAGCGCCGTTTCTTTCCGGGCTATGTGCTGGTCGAAATGGAAATGACCGATGAAACCTGGCACTTGGTCAAAAATACCAACAAGGTAACTGGTTTTGTCGGTGGCAAATCCAACAAGCCGACTGCGATTCCGCCGCATGAAGTAGCGAAAATCATGCAGCAGATGCAGGAGGGCGTGGAGAAGCCGCGCCCCAAGGTTCTGTACGACGTCGGCGAGTTGGTGCGTATCAAGGATGGCCCGTTCACCGATTTCAATGGCAACGTCGAGGAAGTCAATTACGAAAAATCGCGCGTGCGCGTTTCTGTCACGATTTTTGGCAGAGCCACGCCGGTCGAGCTGGAGTTCGGGCAAGTCGAGAAGGTGTGACCGGCTGTTGATAGCGCATCGGTGGTTGTCTGCCGATGTCGCCGCTGACAAACGCTGTTGATTGTCATGCCTTTGCTGAAATGATTGCAGCAAGCGCCAACTGGGGCGTCACTTTCAAGTGGAATCCAGCCGGAGGAGCCCTGGTAGCGGATGCGAACGGGCGCTAATACTCAATCAACGCAGGAGCCATCATGGCAAAGAAAATCATTGGCTTTATCAAGCTGCAAGTGCCAGCTGGTAAGGCAAACCCGTCTCCTCCGATCGGCCCGGCATTGGGTCAGCGCGGCTTGAATATCATGGAATTCTGCAAGGCATTCAATGCCCAGACCCAAGGTATCGAGGCTGGCATGCCGATTCCGGTCGTGATCACCGCATTTGCCGACAAGTCGTTTACGTTTGTCATGAAAACGCCGCCTGCCACCTATCTGATCAAGAAGGCGGCGGCGATTCAAAAAGGATCGGCCAAGCCGCATACCGACAAGGTCGGCAAGCTGACGCGGGCCCAGGCGGAAGAAATCGCTACATTGAAAATGCCGGATCTGACCGCGGCTGACATGGATGCGGCCGTGCGCACCATCGCCGGTTCCGCGCGCTCCATTGGCATCACGGTGGAGGGTCTGTAATGGCTAAGTTATCCAAGCGCGTAAAAGCAATCAAGGCAAAAGTCGATCGCACCAAGGCTTATCCGTTCGATAATGCCGTGGCCTTGATCAAGGAATGCGCCACCGCGAAATTCAATGAGTCGATCGACGTTTCGGTTCAATTGGGCGTCGACGCCAAGAAATCCGATCAGGTGGTGCGCGGCTCAGTCGTGTTGCCTGCCGGTACCGGAAAAACGGTTCGCGTCGCGGTGTTTGCTTCCGGCGACAAAGCCGAGCAAGCCAAGGCAGCGGGTGCCGATATCGTTGGCATGGAAGATCTGGCGGAACAAATCAAGGCCGGCAACATGCCGTTCGATATCGTCATCGCTTCGCCTGACACGATGCGCATCGTCGGTACGCTGGGCCAGATTCTCGGACCGCGCGGCCTGATGCCGAACCCGAAAGTCGGGACTGTCACGCCGGATGTGGCGACGGCAGTCAAGAACGCCAAGGCAGGTCAGGTCCAGTACCGTACTGACAAGGCCGGCATCATTCATGCCACCATCGGCCGCAAGTCGTTCAGCGATGCCGAGCTGAAAAGCAACCTGGTGGCATTGATCGATGCATTAACCAAAGCCAAGCCCGCTACCAGCAAGGGCGTGTATCTGCGCAAGGTGTCGTTGTCGTCCACCATGGGCGCTGGTGTGCGCGTCGATCAAGCGACCTTGACGGCTTGAATATGATGGGCGGAGCCAAGCTTGGTGAGGTCCCGTCCTGGTGATGGAAATTAAGACCCTTTGTCGAAAGACGTAGGGCAGCTCTTTGGGCCGGGCCGGCTTCAGCAGGATCGAAGGCGACCCGGACAATCAAAGACCGTTGGGCTTCATGCCGCAGTTGGCTTGAGGTTAAACGCTACCGGAGAAATTCGTTGGCACCCAACGCAGATGGTGTACCCGAACAAGTTTTGTGGTTTCGACGTTGCGCGCCATGCTTCCATATGGCGCCAGCACCTGAACTCCTGACTTCGGACGCCGTGTTCGAACCGATGCAAAGTAAGTAACCACTCATGGTTATGTTGTTACTGCGCATCATTTCTGGAGGTTGATCTTGAGTCTCAATCTGAATGACAAAAAGGCCGTCGTCGCCGAAGTCTCCGCAAAAGTGGCAACTGCGCAGACCATCGTCGTGGCCGAATATCGTGGCATCCAGGTTGGTCACTTGACGCAACTGCGCGCGAAAGCGCGTGCCGAAGGCGTGTATCTGCGCGTGTTGAAAAACACACTCGCACGACGTGCGGTCGAAGGCACTGCGTTTGCCGACCTCGCCTCTGAAATGACCGGCCCGTTGATCTATTCGATCTCCGAGGACGCTGTTGCTGCAGCAAAAGTCGTCAGCGACTTTGCCAAAGGCAACGACAAACTGGTCGTCAAGGCGGGTAATTACGCGGGTAAATCGCTGGACAAGGCGGCTGTTGCTGCATTGGCCAGCATCCCGAGCCGGGAAGTCTTGCTGGCCCAGTTGCTGGGCATGATGCAGGCTCCGGTTTCCGGATTTGCCCGCGCACTGGCGGCGCTCGCAGCGCAAAAAGAAACAGGCAGCACGGCTCCGGCCGAGGCGGCAGCCGCAACGGCGTAACGCAGCGATTTTCTCGCGGCGTGGTTGCGACGTTTTTTGCGTCAGTACCGATCAGATGTGATCATCAAATCAATTTTTGTATAGCGGGAAAGGCGGAGCCTGGCGATGTCCTTCCCCCACAAATCAGGAGTTTCAAATGGCAATTAGCAAAGACGACATTCTGGAAGCCGTAGGCACGATGTCGGTAATGGACTTGAACGATCTGGTCAAGGCGTTCGAAGAAAAATTCGGCGTATCCGCTGCCGCCATGGCGGTTGCTGGCCCGGCCGGCGGCGGTGCTGCTGCCGCGGTGGAAGAGCAAACTGAATTTACCGTTACCCTGACCGACTTCGGCGCCAACAAGGTTGGCGTGATCAAGGCGGTGCGTGAAATCACCGGTCTGGGCTTGAAGGAAGCCAAGGATCTGGTTGACGGCGCACCGAAGGCAGTCAAGGAAGGTGTATCGAAAGCCGATGCGGACGCAGCTCTGAAAAAGCTGGAAGAAGCTGGCGCCAAGGCTGAAATCAAGTAATTCTGGTTCGCTTCGGCGAAGCTTGAACTACCGGAGTCAAAGTTCAGGGCCTTTTAAACAGGGTTCGGCTTTGACTCCTTTGTCGTTTTCGTTGTTTTGCTGTTCTTGTATTGTTTTTTTGCCGCCGAATGTGCTTTTTCCCGTATCGGCAAATTGCGTTTAGTCCGTCTTGAAGGGCGCAGACTTGAGGTTTCGATAATCCGGATCGCTGCATCGAAAGCAACGATCCTTGCCGAATCCTGAATTCTCCTTCCTTCCAGTCACTCACGGAGTGTCCATGCATTACTCATTCACTGAGAAAAAACGTGTTCGCAAGTCATTCGCGAAACGTGCCAATGTTCATCAAGTCCCATTTCTGTTGGCAACCCAGCTCGATTCCTACCTGAGCTTCTTGCAGCAGGACAAGGTGCCGTCACAACGCAAGAACGAAGGTCTGCAGTCCGCCTTTACCTCCATTTTTCCGATCGTGTCACACAATGGCTTCGCGCGGCTGGAATTTCTCTCCTACGTGCTGGGGTCGCCGCCGTTCGATGTCAAGGAATGCCAGCAACGCGGCTTGACGTATGCCTCGCCGCTGCGCGCCAAGGTGCGGCTGGTGATCCTGGACAAGGAATCGCCGACCAAGCCGGTGGTCAAGGAAATGAAGGAGCAGGAAGTCTACATGGGCGAACTGCCGCTGATGACCACCACCGGTTCGTTCGTGATCAACGGCACCGAGCGCGTGATCGTGTCGCAGTTGCACCGTTCGCCCGGCGTGTTCTTCGAGCATGATCGCGGCAAGACGCATTCGTCCGGCAAGCTGCTGTTCTCGGCGCGTATCATTCCGTATCGCGGTTCCTGGCTGGATTTCGAATTCGATCCGAAAGACATCCTGTTCTTCCGCGTCGATCGGCGCCGCAAGATGCCGGTGACGATCCTGCTGAAAGCGATCGGCATGACGGTCGAGCAGATCCTGGCGAACTTCTTTGTCTTCGATAATTTCACGCTACATGCGGATGGCGCCGAAATGGAATTCGTTGCCGAACGCCTGCGTGGCGAGGTGGCCCGTTTCGATATCACCGACAAGAGCGGCAAGGTGCTGGTGGCCAAGGACAAGCGCATCAATGCCAAGCACGTGCGCGATATCGACGCTGCCGGCATCAAGAAAATTTCGGTGCCGGAAGATTATTTGCTGGGTCGCGTATTGGCCAGGAATATCATCAATCCGGATACCGGCGAAGTGGTGGCCAATGCCAATGACGAGTTGACCGAAGAGTTGCTGGCGCGACTGCGCGAGGCCGAAGTGGCCGATATCCAGACCTTGTATACCAATGATCTGGATCAGGGCGCGTACATTTCGCAGACTCTGCGCACCGACGATACCGTGGATCAGATGGCGGCCCGCGTCGCGATCTATCGCATGATGCGTCCTGGCGAGCCGCCGACCGAGGATTCGGTCGAAGCACTGTTCAACGGCTTGTTCTATAACGCTGATCGCTATGACCTGTCGGCGGTCGGTCGCATGAAATTCAATCGCCGCATCGGTCGCGACGAATTGACCGGCGCCATGACGCTGTCGGACGAAGACGTGTTGGCGGTGATCAAGATCCTGGTCGAGTTGCGTAACGGCCGTGGCGAAGTCGATGACATCGACCACCTCGGCAATCGCCGCGTGCGCTGCGTCGGCGAACTGGCGGAAAACCAGTTCCGCGCCGGCCTGGTGCGCGTCGAGCGCGCCGTCAAGGAGCGCCTCGGCCAGGCCGAAGCCGACAACCTGATGCCGCACGACCTGATCAACTCAAAGCCGATCTCGGCCGCGATCCGTGAATTTTTCGGCTCCTCGCAGCTGTCGCAGTTCATGGATCAGACCAACCCGCTGTCGGAAATTACCCACAAGCGCCGCGTCTCGGCGCTTGGCCCGGGCGGCCTGACGCGCGAACGCGCCGGCTTCGAGGTGCGCGACGTGCACCCGACCCACTACGGTCGCGTGTGCCCGATTGAAACACCGGAAGGCCCGAACATCGGGCTGATCAACTCGCTGGCGCTGTATGCGCGCCTGAACGAATACGGTTTCCTCGAGACGCCATACCGCAAGGTCGAAAACAGCAAGATCACCGAGCAGATCGATTACCTGTCGGCCATCGAAGAGGGGCGTTACATCATCGCCCAGGCGAATGCGACGATCGACAACAACGGCATGCTGTCGGACGAGCTGGTATCGGCGCGCGAAGCGGGAGAAACCATCCTGGTGTCGCCGGAGCGCGTGCAGTACATGGACGTGGCGCCGGGCCAGGTGGTTTCCGTGGCAGCGTCACTGATTCCGTTCCTGGAGCACGATGATGCCAACCGGGCATTGATGGGCGCCAACATGCAGCGCCAGGCAGTGCCTTGCCTGCGTCCGGAAAAAGCCTTTGTCGGCACCGGTATCGAGCGCACGGTGGCGGTTGACTCCGGCACCACGGTGCAGGCGCTGCGCGGCGGTGTGGTCGACTACATCGATGCCGGACGGGTCGTGATCCGCGTCAATGACGACGAGGCCAGCGCGGGCGAAGTCGGCGTCGATATCTACAACCTGATCAAGTACACCCGCTCCAATCAGAACACCAACATCAACCAGCGGCCCATCGTCAAGGTCGGCGACCGCATCGCCAAGCATGACGTGATCGCTGACGGCGCCTCGACCGATTTGGGCGAACTGGCGCTCGGGCAGAACATGCTGGTCGCGTTCATGCCGTGGAATGGCTACAACTTCGAAGATTCGGTGTTGATCTCCGAAAAAGTGGTGGCCGACGACCGCTATACCTCGATCCATATCGAGGAGTTGTCAGTAGTGGCGCGCGATACCAAGCTGGGTGCCGAAGAAATCACGCGCGACATTTCGAACCTGGCGGAAAACCAGCTGGCGCGGCTGGATGAATCCGGCATCGTCTACATCGGCGCCGAAGTCGAAGCTGGCGATACGCTGGTCGGCAAGGTGACGCCGAAGGGCGAGACCCAGCTGACGCCGGAAGAAAAACTGCTGCGCGCGATCTTTGGCGAAAAAGCCTCGGATGTGAAGGACACCTCGCTGCGCGTGCCGTCCGGCATGGTTGGCACCGTGATCGATGTGCAGGTGTTTACCCGCGAAGGAATCGTACGCGACAAGCGTGCCCAGCAGATCATCGACGACGAGTTGAAGCGTTACCGACTCGATTTGAACGACCAGTTGCGTATCGTTGAAGGCGACGCGTTCCAACGCTTGGAAAAAATGCTGATCGGCAAAGTTGTCAATGGCGGCCCGAAAAAGCTGGCCAAGGGCAGCAAGATCACCAAGGATTACCTGGCCGATCTCGACAAGTACCACTGGTTCGACATTCGTCCGGCAGATGATACCGTGGCCGGCGCGCTGGAAGCGATCAAGGAATCGATCGCGGAAAAACGCCATCAATTTGATCTGGCATTCGAGGAAAAGCGCAAGAAACTGACGCAGGGCGATGAATTGCCGCCGGGCGTGCAAAAAATGGTCAAGGTGTATCTGGCCGTGAAGCGCCGTCTGCAGCCGGGTGACAAGATGGCCGGCCGCCACGGCAACAAGGGCGTGGTGTCGCGCATCCTGCCGGTCGAGGACATGCCGCACATGGCGGACGGTACGCCGGCTGACGTGGTGCTGAACCCGCTGGGTGTGCCGTCGCGGATGAACGTCGGGCAGGTGCTCGAAGTCCATCTGGGCTGGGCCGCCAAGGGACTCGGCTTGCGTATCGGTGAAATGCTGAATGCGCACGTGAAGGCCGTCGAGCTGCGCAAGTTCCTGACGACGATTTACAACGAGTCGGGCAAGCAGGAAGAGCTGGATAGCTTCAGTGACGAGGAAATCTTCGAACTGGCCAGTAACCTGAAGCAGGGCGTGCCATTTGCGACGCCAGTGTTTGACGGTGCGGACGAAGAAGAGATCCGTCGCGTGCTGGATCTGGCTTACCCGGACGCCATCGCCAAGCAACTCGGCATGACGCCGTCCAAGAATCAGGTCACGATGTATGACGGCCGCACCGGCGAGGCTTTCGAACGCTCGGTCACGGTCGGCTACATGCACTTCCTGAAACTGCATCACCTGGTGGACGACAAGATGCATGCGCGTTCGACCGGCCCGTACTCGCTGGTGACCCAACAGCCGCTGGGTGGCAAGGCGCAGTTCGGCGGCCAGCGCTTCGGCGAAATGGAGGTCTGGGCGTTGGAAGCCTACGGTGCGTCGTATGTGTTGCAGGAAATGCTGACCGTGAAGTCGGACGACGTCAACGGCCGTACCAAGGTGTACGAAAACCTGGTCAAGGGCGACCATGTGATCGACGCCGGCATGCCGGAATCCTTCAATGTGCTGGTGAAGGAAATTCGTTCGCTGGGCATCGATATCGACCTCGAAAGAGACTAAGGCTCTTTGCGGGACAGAGTGGTGAGGCGCCGCAGCCGAATTGCTCTGTCCCCAACCGACTGCAAGTAATTGCGCATCAAGCGACCTGATTAGTACGGCAAAAGAAATTTTTCTCACGCCACCTGGAGTGAAACATGAAAGCATTGCTAGATCTATTCAAGCAAGTACAGCAAAACGAACAATTCGACGCGATCAAGATTGGTCTGGCGTCGCCTGAAAAAATCCGTTCCTGGTCCTACGGCGAAGTCAAGAAGCCGGAAACCATCAACTACCGCACCTTCAAACCAGAGCGCGACGGCCTGTTCTGCGCCAAGATCTTCGGCCCGATCAAGGATTACGAGTGCCTGTGCGGCAAATACAAACGCTTGAAGCATCGCGGCGTGATCTGCGAGAAGTGCGGCGTCGAAGTCACGCTGGCCAAGGTGCGTCGCGAGCGCATGGGCCACATCGAGCTGGCCTCGCCGACCGCGCACATCTGGTTCCTGAAGTCGCTGCCGTCGCGCCTGGGCATGGTGCTCGACATGACCTTGCGCGACATCGAACGCGTGCTGTACTTCGAAGCCTATGTCGTGACCGATCCCGGCATGACGCCGCTGAAGAAGTGCCAGATCATGTCGGAAGACGACTACGCCGCCAAGTATGAAGAACACGGCGACGAATTCACCGCATTCATGGGGGCCGAAGGCATCCGCGAATTGCTGCGCTCGATCGACATCGACCGCGACGCCGAGACTCTGCGCACCGAGCTGAAGGAATCGAAGTCCGAAGCCAAGATCAAGAAATACGCCAAGCGGCTGAAAGTGTTGGAAGCGTTCCAGCGTTCCGGCATCAAGCCGGACTGGATGATCATGGAAGTGCTGCCGGTGCTGCCGCCGGAATTGCGTCCGCTGGTGCCGCTGGACGGCGGCCGCTTTGCGACTTCCGACCTGAACGACCTGTACCGCCGCGTGATCAACCGCAACAACCGCCTGAAGCGGCTGATGGAATTGCGCGCACCGGAAATCATCACGCGCAATGAAAAGCGCATGCTGCAAGAGGCAGTGGACTCGCTGCTGGACAACGGCCGCCGCGGCAAGGCGATGACCGGCGCCAACAAGCGGCCGCTGAAATCGCTGGCTGAAATGATCAAGGGCAAGGGCGGCCGTTTCCGCCAGAACTTGCTGGGCAAGCGCGTCGATTATTCGGGCCGTTCGGTCATCGTGGTCGGCCCGCAATTGAAACTGCATCAGTGCGGCCTGCCGAAGCTGATGGCGCTGGAACTGTTCAAGCCGTTCATCTTCAACAAGCTGGAACTGATGGGCCTGGCGACCACGATCAAGGCCGCCAAGAAGCTGGTCGAGATCCAGGAACCGGTGGTGTGGGACATCCTGGAAGAAGTGATCCGCGAACATCCGGTGATGCTGAACCGGGCGCCGACGCTGCACCGCCTCGGCATCCAGGCGTTCGAGCCAGTCCTGATCGAAGGCAAGGCGATCCAGCTGCATCCGCTGGTGTGCGCGGCGTTCAATGCCGACTTCGACGGCGATCAGATGGCAGTCCACGTGCCGCTGTCGATCGAGGCGCAGATGGAAGCGCGCACGCTGATGCTGGCG
>DATJCV010000345.1:0-9863 GCA_035497775.1 Burkholderiaceae bacterium
ATTCCAACAAATGTGGCAGTATATGAATATTTGTCATACTTAACCAGCGATATTTGACCTCTATAGAGGCAGTATATGCCTGCGATCGATCCGCAGGCCGGCCTTGGCCCGTGTCACAAATCGGTGGCCTAACGGGAAGGCCGTCGTCCGCTCGCCACCGCGCCCATGATTTCCGAGTCGGCGTCGATGCCGAACACGGAAAACACCGTGCTGTTTTTGCCCTGGCTCTTGGCCCGGTACATCAGCATGTCGGCAGCCTTGATCGCTTCCCTGGTGGTCAGCATTTCGGTTGGGAAAGTGAGGGCGCCGATGCTGCAGGTGACATTGACGTGTTCTGACTGGAACGCGGCCGTCAATGCCTGGCGCGCCTTGGCGATGATGTTGGCGGCCGCCTTCTGATCGGTATTCGGAAACAATATGCAGAATTCGTCGCCCCCCAGCCGCGCGATCAAGTCGGTGCGGCGGCACGATTCATGCCAGACGCGGGCGACCAGTTTGAGCACGCGGTCGCCTTCGTGGTGGCCTTGCGTGTCGTTGACCGACTTGAAGTCGTCGAGGTCGACGTAAGCCAGCGTGATCGGCTGGCGGTCGCGGCCTGCCAGGTCAAAATGGTATTGCAGCATCGGCATGAAGGCGCGCGCATTAAGACAGCCGGTCAGGTGATCGGTGCGCGCCAGGCGCTGCTCCAGCTCCAGCCGCTTGCGCAGCTTGTGCAGCAGCGCGACGATGATCAGGAACAGCGCCAGCGGTGTCAAGCCGTTCCACAGCACGATGGCCTGGGTTTCTTGGTCGTTGCCGGCATTGATCAGGCCCGCCGCGACCGACAGAAAGAATGACAGCAAGGCAGTGTTGCGGCCTTCCCGTTTGCCCAGATACCAAGTGGCAACGGCGATCGGCACAAAATAAAAGATCGCAAAGGAAAGCTTGAAGCCCGTCAGGTAGTCGAGGGTGCCAATGAGGGCAACCACGAGCAAAATCAGCGTTACAAGCCAAGGGCGGGCGAGCGTGGAGAGGGCATGGTCGACAATATTCAGCATGATGGTCCCGAGTGCCAATGAGCTTCACTGCGCTTGAGCGTGCGGCAAAAAATGTTGGCCGCATTGATCCTGCTTAGCCTTGCCGACCGCTTATATCATGAGTTGTTCACAGGGCCGTTTCGGGATTGATTGTACTGATTTCAAGCTGGCCAAGCGATGATCAAATGCAACATATTGTTGCACGGCATGCAGTGCGCGGCCTGGCGTCGGGGTGGCCGCGGCTTATAATCGGACCATGCAAAATCTCCTTCACAATCTCAATCCGGAACAGCTGGCCGCGGTCACCTTGCCGCCACAAGCGGCTCTGATCCTGGCCGGCGCCGGTTCCGGCAAGACCCGGGTCCTGACTACCCGCATCGCCTGGCTGATCCAGACCGGGCAAGTATCCCCAGCCGGCATCCTGGCAGTGACCTTCACCAACAAGGCCGCCAAGGAAATGCTGGCGCGGCTCTCGGCCATGTTGCCACTCAGCACACGCGGTCTATGGATTGGCACCTTCCATGGCCTGTGTAACCGTCTGCTGCGCGCCCACCATCGCGATGCCGGTTTGCCGCAAACCTTTCAAATACTGGACTCGCAAGACCAGCTGTCGTTCATCAAACGGCTGCTAAAAGCGAATAATGTCGACGACGAAAAATATCCGGCGCGTAACCTGATGTTTTTCATCAACAGCGCCAAGGATCAGGGTTTGCGTGCCAGCGCGGTCGAAGCCAATGACGACTACAACCGCCGCTTCGTCGAGCTGTACGACTTGTACGACAGCCAGTGCCAGCGCGAGGGCGTGGTGGATTTTGCCGAACTGTTGTTGCGCGCCTATGAGTTATTGAGCCGCAATCAGCCTTTGCGCGAGCATTACCAGGCGCGCTTCCGGCACATCCTGGTCGATGAATTCCAGGACACCAACGACCTCCAGTACAAGTGGCTGAAGCTGTTGGCGGGCCAGGGTGGCGATCACCCGGGCGCCATATTCGCCGTCGGCGACGATGACCAGAGCATCTACGCGTTTCGCGGCGCCAATGTCGGCAATATGGCGGCTTTCGAGCGCGAATTCAGGGTCGAGAACCTGATCAAGCTGGAGCAGAACTACCGCTCGCACGGCCATATCCTGGATTCCGCCAACACGCTGATTGCGCACAACAATCGCCGCCTCGGCAAGAACCTGCGCACCGACGCCGGGCATGGCGAGCCGGTGCGGATTTACGAAGCCAGCAGCGACTTGCAGGAAGCGCAGTGGCTGATCGAGGAAGCCAAAAGCCTGATCCGCGACGGCGCGCTACGCAGCGAAATCGCCATCCTGTACCGTTCCAACGCGCAATCGCGGGTGATCGAACACGCGCTGTTTTCGGCTGGCATTCCGTATCGTGTGTATGGAGGCCAGCGCTTCTTCGAGCGCGCCGAAGTCAAGCATGCGATCGCTTATCTGCAGTTGATGGACAACCTGCATAACGATTCGGCCTTCCTGCGCGTGGTGAATTTTCCGACGCGCGGCATCGGCGCCCGTTCGCTGGAGCAGCTGCAGGATGCGGCGCGCCAATACGGTATTTCTTTATATGCGGCGGTGCCGTATGTCAGCGGCAAGGCCGGATCGACGCTGGGCGCTTTCATCAAGCTGATCGAAGCGGCGCGTTTCGAGACGCAGCAACTGCCGCTGCCGGAAATGGTGCAGGTCGTGCTCGACGCCAGCGGCCTGCTGGAACACTATCGCAACGAGCGCGAAGGCGCCGACCGTCTGGAAAACCTGGAGCAACTGGTGAATGCGGCCACGCTGTTCGTGTCGGAAGAAGGCTTCGGTCACGATGCGCCGGCCCAGCTCGGCCCGCAGAGCGCGATTCCGGCCGGCCCCGCGCTGACCAGCGCCAACGGCGGCGTCGAAATCCTGGATGCCGACGCCCCATTGCCGGCGGTGATGTCGCCGCTGTCGGCTTTCCTGTCGCACGCGTCGCTGGAAGCCGGCGACAACCAGGCACAAGCCGGACAGGATGCGCTGCAGCTGATGACGGTGCATTCGGCCAAGGGCCTGGAATTCGACGCGGTCTTCATCACCGGGCTGGAGGAAGGCCTGTTCCCGCACGACAATTCGCAGCAGGAAGCGGATGGCATCGAGGAAGAACGGCGCCTGATGTACGTCGCCATCACGCGCGCCAAGCGACGGCTGTACATCAGTTTTTCGCAAACCCGCATGCTGCACGGCCAGACCCGCTACAACACGAAATCACGCTTCTTCGATGAGCTGCCGGACGAGGCGCTGAAATGGCTGACGCCGCGCGTCCAGCACAACTGGTTCGGCCATGCGCCGAAGGCGGCCTGGGATCAGAAAGCCGCGGCCGGCGTCGATGCCGCGCACAACGCCATTGCTCATAACTTCAGCAAGAAGGACATCGGCTGGCGGATCGGCGAAACGGTGCAGCACCAGAAATTCGGTGAAGGCGTGATTGTGAATATCGAAGGCGGCAGTGGCAGCGCCCGCGCGCATATCAATTTCGGCCGGCATGGCATGAAACTGCTGGATTTGAGTATCGCCAAGCTCGAGAAGGTCGCTTCACAGCTGCATCGCTAGGCCTGGAAATTCGGTGCTGTCGATCGTCCGGGCACCAGTGGCTCCACCGGCAAAGTCCGGTCCATCCGTGATGGAACTTTTTTCGGCGCCGTTCGTTGAAGCGGTATCGACAATGCGAAATTTTGCCCATCTCGACGACGATCAATGCGTAGCGCTGGCGCAAGGGGGCGAGGGCCGCGCATTTTCCGTGCTGGTGATGCGCTACCAAGACCGGATTTACCGCTTCCTGCTGCGCCTGACGCGTTCGCCGGACGATGCGCTGGACCTGACGCAAGACACGTTTCTGCGCGCGCACCAGGGGCTGGATCGCTGGCGCGCCGATGCCCTGTTCAAGACCTGGCTGTTCCGGATTGCGCGCAATAGCGCATTCGACCGCCTGCGGCGCGACAAGCTGGTCGAGTTCGTGGCGCTGGAGGACGATGTGGAAATACCCGATTCGGCCGCCGGGCCGGAGGCCATCCTGGAAACCGCACAACGTGTCCGCCAGCTGGAAGCGGCGCTGCAGGCGCTGCCGGCGATGCATCGGGAAATCCTGCTGCTGCGCGAGATCGAACAGATGTCCTACGATGAAATTGCACTGGTGCTCGGCCTGAACGCTGGCACGGTGAAGTCGCGCATCGCCCGCGCCCGCGGCGCGCTGCTCGAGCAAGTCAAACGCCAACCGGAGCTGTCGCCATGAATTGCCCCCTGGATGATGAAATTTCCGCCTACGCGGACGACATGCTGTCGCCTGTGGCGCGCCAACAGTTGACGACGCACCTGTCGGCTTGCCCGCGCTGTCGGCAACGGCTGGAAGAGTTCGGCGCGCTGCGCCACGCCTTGCAGCAGTTGCCGTCGCCGCAGTTGGGTTTCGATCTGGCGGCGCGGCTGCAGCCGCAATGGGGCGCGCGGCCGGTGCACCGGCCGCCGCCGCGCCGGCCCTGGCTGAACTGGGTGGGTTGGGGTGGGCCGGGGCTGGCGGCGGCGCTGTCGATCGCCTCCGGCGTCTGGCTCGGCAGCCTGATGCTCGGCGCCGGCGGCGTGGCAGCGCCCTCCGCCGCTATCGTGCGGGTATTCGATCCGGTGCCGCCGGGCGGCCTGTGCGCGGCGGTCGAACTGTGCCGTGGCTCGCAAGGAATGCAATGAAAGGAATGCCATGAATCGACCCTTCGTCAAATGGCTGCTGGCCATTTCCCTGTCACTGAATGCCGGCATCATCGTCGCCGTGGTGGCGGCCCAGATGAGAACGGCGCCGCCCGCCGGCCCAGCGAGTACGGTCAATTTGCCCGACTACCTGGGGTTGGACGCGCAGCAGCGCGCGCGCTGGCAGCAAATCGAAAAGGAATTCCTGCAGGACTTGTCGGTCAACTGGCAGCAGATCCGGTCGCGGCGCGAGGCGCTGGTGCGGCAGATTTTTTCGGAAGCGCCCGCGCGCGCCGCGATCGATGCCGAGCAGGCGCAGATCGCCACCTTGCAGGACAGCCAGCAACGCCGGGTGATCCGGCAATTGCTGGCGGAACGGGACTTGCTCGATGCGCAGCAGCGACAAAAACTGATGCTGCTGCTGCTAAGCCGGTATACGCAAGAGGCGAGCGAAGAAGAGCAACTGCATCGGCACTGACGCCGGCGCCGAACAAAAAAATCGGAAACGGGGGAACATTCCGGCGCGTGCTTCGTTAGTACAGGCAAGGCCAGTGATTGACTGGCCCGAAACCACTTCAACCTGTTACGGAGCATCCGATGAAATCACCTGTATTTTTAATGGCAGCCCTGGCACTTTCCCTGCCGCTATCCACGCTCGCTGCCGAATCGGCCCACCACGATCATGGCGACGTCCCGACCAAGATCGAGCTGAACGCCGGCAAAAAATGGGCCAGCGATGAATCGCTGCGCACCGCGATGAGCGCGATGCAGCAGCAGATCCGGAAGGCGCTGCCGGCCGCCCACCACGGCAAGCTGAGCGCGGCCGATTACCAGGCGCTCGGCGCCGACCTGACCAAGCAGGTCACCTATATCGTCCAGAACTGCAAGCTGGAGCCGAAGGCGGACGCGCAACTGCACGTGCTGATTGCGCAAATCGGACAGGGAATCGAGGCGATCGAAGGGAAGGAAGGCGACGGTCACCGCGCCGACGGCGTGGTCAAGGTGGCGCAGGCCCTGAACAGCTACGGCAAGCATTTCGAGCATGCCGGCTGGAAGGCGGTCAAGCTACCGGCGTAATCGCGTCCGGCGCGCTGGGCGGGGTGGGGCACGGATCAGTTCCGGTTTCTCGCCTCTGCCCTTGCCAATCCGGCAGGGAATCTTGCCATCCACAAGCTGTTAGCCGCCGAAGCGCACTCGGCTAACCAGCGCAAAGTCAAAATCGCAACAGGATTCGGCGCCCACCAGGCGCCGCCATCTGGCTACTTACCATAGCCAGCGGGCTGACACGGCCCGCGCATTACATCTTGGAGAATGAACATGCAAGTCAAACAATTGATTGCCGTTGCCGCCATCTTGATCGCCGCCGGTCCAGCATCGGCCCAGCAAAGCGAATATATCGTCGCAGATGCCGACTTCGTGCCGGGCAAAACCCGTGCCGAGGTGATGGCCGAAGTGTTGCAGGCGCAAGCCGACGGCAACCTGGTCGTCCGCGACGGCCAATACCCGGTGCTCAGCGCCGGCAGCCAGCGCAGCCGTGACGAGGTGCGGGCAGAGGCTCGTCAAGCGGCGCAAGACAGGTCCCGTTCCAACTTGTATTTCGGCTCCTGACCAAGGAGCGGCGCATGCCGGGCGATTCGTGTCCGACATGTTGCCAATGAAACGCCGCCAGCGGCGTCAGTCCGCCGGCCAACCCGCAAAAACCTCCGCCATGTGCCGTGCGGAGGTTTTTACTTGATTGTTCCCACGCCGAGAGGGCTGCACGCCGCATAGCCGACGTGCCGGCCCTGGAGGTAGCATTTCCCGCGTCCCGGACCGGGTTCGACGGAAGTCATTTTCGTGCCGGCGGCTGTCCGCCGCCGGTCGCGCGCGGTCGAATCGGCGCGCCACGATCATGGTGCCATGCGCGCTGCCGATGACAACCAGCCGAGTGCATGTGCGGGCAGTCGGCCTAGGCGCGCCTGGCCAGCGCCGGCCGGGCGCGCGCCGCGCGCTGCCGGGCATGACTGATCATGGCCGGCGCCGTGCGCCGGACGCTCGCGTTTACCGCCACCAGTTTGAACACGCCGACCGCCTGCGACAGCTTCACCGCCTGCTGCTCGAGGATGGTGGCGGCATTCGCCGCCTGCTCCACCAGTGCCGCGTTCTGCTGCGTGACGTCATCCATGTGAGCGACGGCCGTATTGACCTGACCGATGCCCTGGCTCTGCTCGTTGCTGGCGACCGTGATCTCGCCCATGATGCTGGTCACCTGTTGCACCGATCTGACGATGTTGTTCATGGTATGGGTCGCCTCGCTTACCAATTGATTGCCGATTTCGACCTTGTCCACCGAATCGTCGATCAGCGCCTTGATTTCCTTGGCGGCGTCGGCCGACCGCTGCGCCAGGTGGCGCACTTCGCCCGCCACCACGGCGAAGCCGCGGCCCTGTTCGCCGGCGCGGGCGGCTTCCACCGCGGCATTCAGCGCCAGGATATTGGTCTGGAAGGCGATGCCGTCGATCAGGCCGATGATGTCGACGATCTTTTTGGCCGAGGTGCTGATCTCGCTCATGGTGGTGCCGACCTTGGTCACCACGTCGCCGCCGGTGAGCGCGACGGCGGAGGCCGAGCTGACCAACTGGTTGGCTTCGCTGGCGCTCGCCGCGTTCTGCTTCACGGTGGCGGAAAACTGTTCCATGCTGGCTGCAGCCTGTTCCAGGCTCGACGCCTGCGCTTCGGTGCGGCCTGACAAGTCGGTGTTGCCGACCGCGATTTCATGGGTGCCGCGGCGGATGGTGTCGACATTCGCACGCACGTCGCCGACGATCGCCGCCAGATTGACGTTCATCTGCTGCAGCGCGCTCATCAACTGCCCGGTTTCGTCGCGGCGGCTGGAGCCGAAGCGGGTGGTCAGATCGCCCGCGGCGATCGCGCGTGCGACGTCGGTGGCCTGCTTCAGGGGCGCGATCACTGCCGCATGCAGCGCGGCCCATAGCACAATGGCCAGCGCCACGCCGAGCGCGGTCAGGGTCGCGACCAGCACGCCCGGCGTCGAGTCGATCCCGTCCAGTGTGGACAAGGCAACTCCGCCCAGCGCCAGCAGCAGCGCGCTCATGGCGCTCATGCCGATCCCCAGTCGCAGCGCCAGCGACACTTCGCGCAGCCGCCCCAGGCGTGCGAACAATCCGGTGCCCAGCAACGAGCCTTGCCGCAGCTTGAAGCCTTCGGCACGGTTTTCGCGGAACAGGCGATAGGCCCGGCTGACCGCCTCGATCTGCTGCGCGCTCGGCTTGGTGCGCACCGACATGTAGCCGACCATGCGCCCGTCTTCCTTGATCGGCGTGACGTTCGCCAGGACCCAGTAAAAGCCGCCGCTCTTGCGCCGGTTCTTGATCACGCCGGTCCACGGAATGCCGTTTTTCAGCGTGCGCCACAGATCGGCGAATGCTTCGGCCGGCATGTCCGGATGGCGCACGATGTTTTGCGGCTGGCCCAGCAATTCTTGTTCGCTGAATTCGCTGGCTTCGACGAAGGCGGGGTTGACGTAGGTGATGTTGCCGTCCAGGTCAGTCGTGGAAACGATGTGTTGGTCGGCCGTCAACTGGTATTCGGCATTGGTGACCGGCGTGTTGATGCGCATGCAGGGAGTCCTGTAATGAGGGGATTTTGAATTCGGATCAGTCGCGATCGGAAGGCGCTGCGTACCGCGGACGATAGTGTTCGTGATGCGCGCGTGGTCTGACGAATCCCACATTAACGGCAGGGTTTTTGAAAAATTAAGGGCTGCCGCGCATTTCTGGGAAATGATGGCTCGGTGATAATGCTATTTTTCAACTCAGGAAGGCAGGCGCGGCATGGCGGCTTCGCCGCGCCTGGAAACGGCGCGCACGGCATGGCCGGTGGCGCAGTTTTTCGATGAATCCGCTACCGCGGTGCGCGCGGTCGACACCGGCCCCGACATCCTGGTGTTTTTCCAACAACCCGGCGGCTGCACAAGGTGTGGCGGATTGCCGGCCGCAGTACGACATCCCGCAAAAGGTGGTCGGTATCCCGGAAAATTTCGATGAATTGCGGAGTATATGAAAATTTCTAGCTTTTTATGCCCGGTATCAATCGCATATAAAGGGAGTATATTGCAATCCAGCTTATGCCGGTGAGCCTTGAACGGGCTTGCCGAACACATGGGTATAGGTCGGATAGAACGAGCAGTACATGATCACCGTCAGCACGATCGACAGCGGCAGCAGCACCATCACCGTGATGATCGCCTTTTCGAACAGCAGCGCGGTCACCAGGCTGGCCACCACCGGCAGCAGCACGCCGAGCGCGGCCCAGGCCAGGCCATAGACCAGGAACGCACGGCCTTGCCGATAGACCGCGAAAAAGCTGTAGAAGATCGCCTTGGCGACGCCCATGTCCTGCCATGCGATCAGCGGCGCCGCATACCAGAAGGCCATGGCCGCCGGAGTGTACAGGGTGGCGGCAAACAGCATCGCCAGCACCATATTGGAGTCGCGCACGGTCTCGGCTTCCAGCCCGCGCTGGCCGCTCATGGCTTGCCAGAAGACGCCGCCGTCGATGATGCTGGAGAGGGCGATCGCCAGGATTGCCGCCAGCAGATACAGCACGCCCAGTTGCAGCAAGCGGTTTCTGGCCGGCGAACGAAAGCCGGTCAGGAGCAGATTCGGAAACACCCGCTGGCCGCGTTCGACGTTGGCGCAGGCCTGCAGGAAGCCGATGGAAAAGATCGGCACCAGGAACAACGGCAGCACCTGTCCCAGCAGCGGCACCAGGCCGACCACCAGCATCAGGAACATGTAGGCCATGAACAGCGTCGACATCTCGGCCGGCTGTTTGCGAAATAGGGCAAAGCCTTCCTTGACCCAAAGCCAGCCGGATTTTGCGGGTAATTTTTCCATGCCTGATGATCAGTAAAGCGGCGGCACCGGGCGCGCCACGCGCTGCCGCAGGATACGCTCGAAGTGGCCAGGGTCGTGCGGCGTCAGCATTTCGGCGTCGCGCGGCAAATAAAAATCATACAAGCGCGACAGCCAGAAACGCAGCGCGCCGGCGCGCAGCATCGGCCGCCAGGCTTCCTGTTCCGCAGCGGTAAATGGCCGCACCGCGTGGTAGGCGGTTAGCATGGCCTGCAACCGGGGAGCATCGAG
>DATJCV010000346.1:0-7070 GCA_035497775.1 Burkholderiaceae bacterium
CAGCGCGAAGGTGCCATAGCCGATGAAATTGGCTGGCACGTGGATCTTCATCCACCAGCTTTGCAGTGCCGGGATCAGCGGCTGGATCTGCGCGGCGTCGCGCGACACCATGTACCACAGCAGGAAGCCGACCGCGGCCGAGATCACCAGCAGCACGAAAGCGCCCATCTGGCGCGTGGCGTAATGCTCTTCATAGTACAGATAGAACAGCGCGGTAATCAGCGAAAACAGGACGAATACTTCATACAGGTTGGACACCGGGATATGCCCCACATCGGCGCCGATCAGGTACGACTCATACCAGCGCACCAGCATGCCGGTGAAGCCGAACGCGACCGCCGCCCAGCACAGCTTGGAGCCGACCGCGCCGCCGAAATCGGCGCGGGCGATGGTGCCGCCCCAGTAAAACAGCGTGGCCAGGAAAAACAGCACGCTCATCCAGAGGATCGCCGACTGGCTGGACAACAGGTATTTCAGGAAAAAGCTGCGGTTGGCCATCTCCAGGTCGCCGCCATACAACGCGATCGCCGACAGCGCAGTCAGCGCCAGCAGTGCCATCAGCGCGCGCGCCGGCTTCCAGTACCAGCCAAGCCAGGCGAAAGTCGGGATCGACGCCAGCAGAATGCCTTTTTCGTAGTAGTCCATGTAGGAACCATAACGATTCAGCGCGAACAGGCCGCCCGCGGCCAGTGCCAGCGCATACAGCCAGTCGAGCGCGGTAAGGCGGCGCAAAAATCCGACCGGCGCGACATAGGTCTGGTTTGCCGTCTGCATCTGTGTCAATTCCATTGCTCTCTCCAGTATCAACCTGCCCCGCATGCCAATTGCAACCCGGGCCGCACCATGCTCACACACCCTGCCAATTGCGCAAGGCTACGCCGATTGCTGCAAGCGTGCTTTGAGCGTCTCGAATTCCTGATCGAAGTCCAGGGTCTTGCGCTGCGAACTCATCGCCATCAGTGCTTGCGCGCCGCCGGCTGCAGCGCTGTCGCCCGTAACCGGCTTGACCCACACCCACAGCCGCCGCTCACGGATATACAGCATCGAAAACACGCCCAGCACCAGCAGGATGCAGCCCAGATAGACCACGGTTTTCCCAGGCGAGCGCGTCAGCTGGAATACCGAGGCCTTGATTTCCTCGAAACCGGCCAGCTGCAGATACGCCGGCGCATCATAGAACACGGCATCCGACAGCGCGTTGGTGGCCAGTTGCAGGAAATGGGCATGCTTGTCGGTCGCGTCGAGCGCCGGCAAGCCGTCGTGCGCGCGCGCCACCTGCCACAAATCCCACAGGCTGCCGTTCAAGATCTTCATGAACACATCGGCCGCCCGCTCCTGCTCGGCTGCCGGGATTTGTTCGAGGAAACGCGACACCGCCAGAAATCCACCTTGCTCGCCTTCGCCGGCAAAGATCGACAGGCTCTTGGCAGCCGATTGCTCCAGTTGCTGCTGCATCGGCGCGCCATTGGCGGATTGCGGCGGCAGCGCCCGCCGCGCGTAGCGTTGCGCCGCCGCCGCGCGCAAATCGGGGCTTTGCAGGGCGCTGCGCAAGCGCATCCATTCGATCACCGTATCGTCATCGTCGGCCGGGATGCGCAGATAACGGAAGTCTTCGGTCGGCGTATTGCGGATGCCGGCCAGAAACACGTAATTACCGTCCACCTCCACCGGCTGCATGTAATTCAAGAACTCGCGCGCCTGTCCGTTCTTGTCGCGCAGCTTGTATTGCACACTGGGGCCGACGTTTTTCAGGTCTTTCTTCTGGAGGCTGTTGGCGGCCGAACCAAGATGCCGGTCCAGGCCGTCGATCAGCGTCCGGTTGAAATTCTTGTCGGCATTCACGGCGCGCACATCCTGGCCGGAGCGCGCCATGTTTTCGACGTTGAAGGGCCGGAAGCCCGACCACTCGACCGTGTATTCGGCGCCATCGGCGGCTTTCAGCGGCGTCGAGCCGCTCACCTCACCCGCCATCGCGAAGTGGGCGTTGCGGCTGCCGTGCATCGGGTAGCCGGTCAGTTTCAGCTTGCTGCCGCCGTCCTCGAAACTCGACTGGTAGATCGCGATGCCCTTGTAGATCAGCGGCTCGTTGACCTTGATGGTCGCTTCCAGCGTCTTGCCGCTCTGGTGGTCGGTCAGCACCACGTCGCTGGCGAACAGCTTCGGCATGCCGGTCGAGTAATAGTCGATGACAAAGCGCTTCAGGTGGATCGTGAACGGCAAGTCCTGGATCAGCACGCCGTCCTGCTGCGGAATGATGGCGGTATTGCTGCTGGCGCCTTCCGGAATCAGCGTATTGCCGCGAAAGGTCGGGTTGCCCAGGCCGAGCCGGTGCTTGGCCGGAATGTCGGCAATGATGCCGTTGCCGGTAAACGGTGTCTTGTTGAACATCCATTCCTGCAAGCCGATCGGCAGGTTGGAATCGAGCATGCCGCCGAGGCCGATGATCACGATCGCGGTGTGGGCAAAGATATAGCCCCATTTGTTGGCGGCACCCTGCTTGGCGGCGATCAGCGTCGCGTTCTCTTTTTCGACCACCTTGACCTTGTAGCCGCTGGCACGGATGCGCGCACTCAAGTCGGCCACCAGCGCCGCGCACGGAGCGGCCACGCTCCATTCGGCGCGATGGTGGAAATTGCGCAGCGACTGCTCGCGCACGTTTTCGCGCCAGCTGCGCATGTCGGCCAGCATCTTGGGCGCATTGCGCAGCACGCACAGCGAAGTCGATACCACCAGGAAAGCCATAATCAGCAGGAACCACCAAGCCGAATACACGCCGTACAGGCTGAACTTGCCAAACACGTCGAACCAGAACGGCCCGAACTGGTTGACGTAGTTCGGCATCGCTTCATTCTGCTTCATCACCGTGCCGATTACCGACGCGATCGAGATGATCGACAGCAGGCTGATCGCAAAGCGCATCGAGGACAGCAACTCGACCGCCTCGGCCAACCAGCGCCGGCGGGTCTTCAGTTGCAGTCCACCCGTAGTGATTTCCATATCAATCCGATAATGCGTTCATCAAAAAACAAAAGGGGCAGCCTTGGCCGCCCCTCCCGCTTTCATTCTTAGTATTGTTTTTTTGTTTGGCTGCTTACTTCAGACCAGCGACGTAGTCTGCCACAGCTTTCATTTCGTCGTCGGACATGCGCAGCGCGATCTCTTCCATCGGCACGCTGTTCTTGCGCGCGCCATTGCGGAAATTCACCAATTGCGCCAGCGTGTAGGTCTGATGCTGGCCGGCCAGGCGCGGATACTGGGCCGGAATGCCGGCGCCGGAAGCGCCGTGGCAACTGGCGCAGGCCGGCACCTGTTTGGCGGCAATCCCGCCGCGATAGATGCTCTTGCCGAGCAGCACCGTGTCCTTGTTCTTGGCGGCGCCCGGCTTCGCCGTTTGCGCCTCCAGATAGGCGCCGATGTTTTGCATGTCAGCATCGGTCAACGGCTGCGCCATGGCGGTCATCACTGGGTTGTTGCGCGCCGGGCTCTTGAAATCCAGCAATTGCTTGTGGATGTAGGCGGCGATCTGGCCATCCAGTTTCGGATTTTCAGCGATGGTGGAATTGCCGGCGGCGCCGTGGCAGGCGATGCAGGCGGTGACATTGCGCGCGGCGTCGCCAGTGGTGTACAGCGCCTCACCCTTGGCCGCATCCGGCTTGGCTGTGGGTTGAACGGGGTCTGCCGCAAAGGCAGTGGCCGATGCCAGCAGCGCGACCGAGACGCTGACGACAAGGCTGGCGAACAAGCTTCTGGCAGATGGTAAAAACGTGTGATTCATTCAGACACCCTGAGACTTGATTTTTAAAATTCTGGCCGTGCTGCCGGTCGGATAGCCGCCGGCCGCCGCTGCAGCGCATCAATTCGCAACCCCTTATTGTACAATAGCTTCTCGGCATTTTTGCCGCTTCGCTGCATTTTCGCCGGAATCCATGTCCCTACTTTGGCAAGCTCGCTTCTTTACCACGGCCAACCATTTGCGCGACCTGCCGCCTACGCAAGTACCGGAAATCGCCTTTTGCGGCCGCTCCAACGCCGGCAAATCGAGCGCGATCAATGTCTTGTGCAACCAGAAAAAGCTGGCGTTTGCCTCGCGCACGCCGGGCCGTACACAACATATCAACTATTTTTCCATTGGCGGCGGCCACGTCGGACAGCATCGCAAGGACGCCACGGTGGTCGAGGAGATCCGCGCACTGCTGGTCGACCTGCCCGGCTACGGCTACGCCGAGGTGTCCGGCAGCGCCAAGCTGCACTGGCAGGAATTGCTGGGCGACTACGTCAAGCAGCGCCGGCAACTGGCGGCGCTGGTCTTGATCATGGACGCACGCCGGCCATTTACCGATCTCGATCTCCAGATGCTGGAATGGTTTGCGCCGAGCGGCAAGCCCGTGCACTGTCTGTTGACCAAGGCCGACAAGCTGAATCGCAGCGAAGGCGCCGATGCGCTGCGCCTGGCACGCACCGTGCTGGCCAGTTACGTTGACGAGGCCGGACAACCGTTTCCCTTCACCGCGCAACTATTTTCGGCGCTGAAGCGCACCGGCCTGGAAGAAGCGGATCAGCGGATTCTGGAATTGGCGGGACTGGCACCACAGCCGCCGAAGGACGAAGGTGCAGGGAGTATGGCCTAAAACAGGCAATTTCCGGGCGACTTTAAAGAGTGCCTGAAAATACTCCCACGAAGATAAAGCCGGCGTTCTGTTCGGCAATGACCGCTGCGGGTGTTTACCGGGATGCAGCGCATGACATCAGGAGCGCCGTGTGCTCTTGCACACCGGCGACACAGCGACCAAGCGCTGCGCCCGGCAAACGTTCGCGGCACAATAAAAAAGCCCCGGAGAAAGGGGATTATCTCCGGGGCCAAAAATGCCTGATCGTGAAACGCCAGGCCCCGCTCAGGGAGGAGAAGCGGGAGACGAGCAAATCGCCTATTGCTAGGAGGGCTGGCATTCAATAAAGTTTCATGCCATCGCTTTTTTCCCATCGGTTCAACAAGATTTTTTGGAGAATGTCATGCCCCGCCCCGTCCCCGCCGCCACTTTTCCTGCCATCCGCATGCGCCGCATGCGGCGCGACGCCTTTTCCCGGGCGCTGATGCGCGAACACACGCTGTCCGCCGCCGACCTGATCTATCCGGTTTTCATTCTGGACGGTAAAAACCAGCGCGAACAGGTCAGCTCGATGCCGGGTGTGGAGCGGCTATCCATCGATCTGCTGCTGGCGGTTGCCGAGGATTGCGTGGCACTCGGGATTCCCGTGCTGGCGCTCTTCCCAGTCATTGCTCCCCAGCTGAAAACCCCGGACGGCATCGAAGCCACCAATCCGAAAGGGCTGGTGCCGCGCGCGGTACGCGAGCTGAAGGCGCGCTTTCCGGAGCTCGGCATCCTGACCGACGTCGCGCTCGATCCCTATACCAGCCACGGCCAGGATGGCGTGCTGGATGCCCATGGCTACGTATTGAACGATGAAACCTGCACGCTGCTGGTACAGCAGGCGCTGGTGCAAGCCGAAGCCGGGGTCGATATCGTGGCGCCATCCGACATGATGGATGGCCGCATCGGCGCCATCCGTAGCGCGCTCGAGGGCCGGCACCACATCTACACGCGCATCATGGCGTATTCGGCCAAGTATGCCTCGGCGTTCTACGGGCCGTTTCGCGACGCCGTCGGCTCTTCGGCGACGCTCGGCAAAAGCAATAAATCGACGTATCAGATGGACCCGGCCAACAGCGACGAAGCGTTGCGCGAAGTCGCGCTCGACCTGGCCGAAGGCGCCGACATGGTGATGGTGAAACCCGGCATGCCGTATCTGGACATCGTGCGTCGCGTCAAGGACGAGTTCAAGGTGCCGACCTTCGCCTACCAGGTCAGCGGCGAATACGCGATGCTCAAGGCGGCCGCGCAAAACGGCTGGCTGGATCACGACAAGAGCATGATGGAAGCGATGCTGGCCTTCAAGCGCGCCGGCGCCGACGGCGTGCTGACGTATTTCGCGCGCGACGTGGCGCGCCTGCTGCGGCACGGCGGCTGACCATGCCGGCGCGCCCCGCTGATACCTGGCGAAACTGGTTGCGCATCGCCGCATCCGGCCTGCTGGCCATCATCGGCGCCGGCGCCAACGGCGCGAGCATCGGCTTGCACTATGTCTTCAAGCCGCTCGCCACCATCCTGATTTTTGTCAGCGCGTGGCAAATCAGGAATCCGGTCAATCCGCGCTACCGGCGCGCGGTGCTGGCCGGCATCGCACTGTCACTCTGCGGCGACGTGTTCCTGATGCTGCCGAAGGATGTGCTACCGGCCGGCTTTTTGCTCGGCCTGTCGAGCTTCCTGATCGCCCACCTGTTTTTCCTGCGCGCCTTCACGTCGGATGCGCGGCTGTTCGGCAAGCCGCTGGTGGTGCTCGGCTTGCTGCTGGTGGGCGGCGCCAACCTGTTCGTGCTGTGGCCGGGGCTGGCTCCGGCCCTGAAGGGTCCGGTGCTGGTCTACATGCTGTGCCTGCTGGCGATGGTGGCGCAGGCGATTGGCCGTCATCTGCAATGGCGCCAGCATGGCAGCCGGCTGGCGGCATTCGGCGGCGTACTGTTTCTGCTGTCCGACACCTTGCTCGCCTATAACAAGTTTTACGCGCCGATTCCGCTCTCGGCGCTGTGGATTTTGTCGACGTATTACACTGCACTGTTCCTGATCGCACGCTCGGTTGCTGCCAGCGAACCGGTGGGCTAAAGCGGAGGCCGCGATGCAAGAAAAAATCATTACCCTGGCGACGCCGGTATTTTTCCTGCTGATCTTGATTGAATGGATGGTCGGCCGCGTGCGCGGTCGCAACACCTACCGCGCCAACGATGCCATCAACAGCATCAGTCTCGGCGTCCTCAGCCAAGTCACGGGCGCCTTCATGCTGTTGCTGCGGGTCGGCATCTACGCCTGGCTGGTGCAGCATGTGGCGCTGTTTCAGCTGCCCGCCGACAGCCTGTGGGTCTGGGCCTGCGGCTTGTTGCTGTACGACCTGTGTTACTACTGGCTGCACCGGATGGGGCATCAGGTGAACGTGCTATGGGCGGCACACGTGGTGCA
>DATJCV010000347.1:0-14381 GCA_035497775.1 Burkholderiaceae bacterium
GCGGCCGCTGGCGGCTTCGAAGGCGCGCACGATGTCGAGCACGCTGTAACCGGTGCCGGTGCCGAGATTGACGGTGAAGCTGGCGGCGGATTGGAACAGGTGGTCGAGCGCCGCCACATGGCCGCGCGCCAGGTCCATCACATGCACGTAGTCGCGCACGCCGGTGCCGTCGGGTGTCGGGTAGTCGTCGCCGAACACCGACAGGCGCGGCAGGCGGCCCACCGCGACTTGGGCGACGAAGGGCATCAGGTTGTTCGGCACGCCGTTCGGGTCTTCGCCGATCAGGCCCGAGGCATGCGCGCCGACCGGGTTGAAATAGCGTAGCGTGCCGATGGCCCAGGTCGGATCGGAGCGCGCCAGGTCGTTCAAGACTTGTTCGACCATCAGCTTCGAGCCGCCATACGGATTGGTGGCGGAGAGCGGCGCCGATTCCGGGATCGGCACCGTCTGCGGGTCGCCATACACGGTGGCCGAGGAGCTGAATACGAAGCGCTTGACGTCGGCGGCTTGCAACGCTTGCAGCAGGGTGACGGTGCCGGCCAGATTGTTGTCGAAATAGGCCAGTGGCTGCGCCACCGATTCACCGACCGACTTCAAGCCGGCGAAGTGGATGACGGCGGCGATCGGGTGCGCGTGCAGAATCGCATCGAGCGCGGCGCGGTCGCGCACATCGGCCTCGAAAAACGGGATGCTGCGGTCGATGATGTGTTCGACGCGCTGCAACGCCGTGCGCGAGCTGTTGCACAGGTTGTCCAGCGCCACCAGCGCATAACCGGCTTCCGCCAGCGCGACGCAGGTGTGCGAACCGATGTAGCCGCAGGCGCCGGTGACCAGGATGGTTTTGTTGTTCAGCATGGAGCAAAGCGGCGCAGCGCGGTGATTGACGTGGAGATGCTGGCGGCGGTTAGCGCGACTCGGATGCGACGCCGCCGGCGTAGGTTGCGAAAATAAATACTCCCGACTGTTATGTCATTTTCCGCACGAAAATAGGTTGTCTTTATAACATACTCCTTGGCTTATTCTCGCTGGTCACCAATCTCAGACAGACGCAAAAAATTTTAATCTGTCGTTCGCCGTTCACGCCACTAGCTTCCCGCCTATCCCCGCGGGAACGACATGGAAAAAGCCAACGGATGGCAGCGACAGGGCATCTTCACTGCAAGATTGACGGTTCATGGTATTGCGCTATTTGGCTGCGGGAACGGCATGCCGGCGCTTTCGCCCTTCCTTAGTCCGGGCGGCAATTCGTCTTGTCATTGCCTTGGCGACGCCAGCGAAAATCCGTCGCGCTCTCTGCCCTCAGTTCATATGGTAAGGACTGCGCTCGGTTGCGATTTGCGTACGGTCAATTCTCGTACCATGTCCATGCCCGCCGTGGCACGATTGAGCATGCTGGCCGTGGTGCAGCGGCGTTGCCTATAACGCCGCCACCCAGTCGCCCGACTTGCCGCCATGCTTTTCGAGCACCCGCACGTCGGTCATCACCATGCCGCGGTCGATTGCTTTGCACATGTCGTAGATGGTCAACAGGCCGATTTGCACTGCGGTCAGCGCCTCCATCTCGACCCCGGTCTTGCCGACGGTTTCGACTTGCGCGGTGCAGGTGACGGTGGACGCGTCCGGCAGGATTTCGAACCCGACCGCGACCCGCGTGATGGCCAGCGGATGGCAGAGCGGGATCAGGTCGCTGGTGCGTTTGCTGGCCATGATCGCGGCGGTGCGGGCGATGCCCAGCACGTCGCCTTTTTTGGCGCTGCCGGATTGAATCAAGGCCAGCGTTTCCGGCCGCATGCGGATACTGCCGGCGGCGCGGGCGATGCGGTGGGTATCCTGCTTGCCGCCGACATCGACCATATGCGCCTGGCCGGTAGCGTCGAAGTGGCTCAGGGCGGAGGCTGGCGCAGCGGGAGTTGCTGGATTGTTTTCAGGTTTCATCGGTGCATGCCGCCAGAAGGATGGCGGCGGGTTGATTATCCGGATCGTTTGCGTATCCTGCGTGTTTTGGCGGAAGCCGCCGACCGTTGCCGCCTGTCGATCGAGCAAGACAAGCTCATCGCGGCACAATCAACGACAAGCGGGCCGCCGAACGATTCTGCTCTGCTAGTATCATAGTATCGTGAAATCAGCCTTCCCATTCTTCCCGTTTCCGCCGCCGCGCAGTCGGCGCCGCTTGCCATTTCCCGTGCATCCGATGCCGGTCGCCGGCATCCGCCGCGTGGCGCTGGCCGCCGCGTGCGCCGCCTGCCTCGGCATCGGCGGCGCGCCGCTGATGCCGGCCTTTGCCGCCGAGAGCCTGCCGATCCTGGGCGACGCTGCCGGCGGCGAATTGTCGCCGCTCATGGAACGCAAGCTGGGCGAAGAAATCATGCATGACATCCGGCGCGATCCGGATTACCTGGATGACGCGCCGCTGCTGGAATACCTGAATAATTTCGGCGCCATCCTGCTGGCGGAGCGGCCCGACGTACGCGGCCAGGCGGCGTACGATTTTGGTTTTTTCGGGGTGCGCGATCCGCGGATCAACGCCTTCGCGCTGCCGGGCGGCTTCATCGGCGTGCATTCGGCGCTGATCCTGGCGGCGCAGAGCGAGTCGCAACTGGCGTCGGTGCTGGCGCATGAAATCGGCCACGTGGCGCAGCGCCACATCGCGCGCATGATCGGCGCCCAGAAGCAGGATGCGCTGCTGCCGCTGGCGTCGGTACTGCTGGCGGCGCTGGCGGCGCGTTCTTCCGGCGACGCGGCGGCCGGCATCATGATGGGCGGGCAGGGGCTGGCGATGCAGCGCCAGTTGAATTTCAGCCGCGACGCCGAGCGCGAGGCCGACCGCATCGGCCTGCAGATCCTGCAGGACGGCGGCTTCGATACCTCCGGCATGGTCGGCTTCTTCGCCCGCATGCAGACCGCGACGCGCAATTATTCCGAAAACCTGCCGCCGTATCTGCTGTCGCACCCGCTGACCACCGAGCGCATCGCCGACATCGAGGCGCGCATCCGCGGCCAGCGCTACAAGCAGCGCGCCGACAGCCTGGATTTTTACCTGATCCGTGCCCGTGTGCGGGTCTTGCAGGACAGCTCGGTGCAAGGCCTGCGCGACGCTACCTCCGCCTTTGAAAACCAGTTGCTGCAAAAAACCGCGATGGATGTCGCTGCCGCCCATTATGGGCTGGCCTTCATCGCGCAAAAGCAGGGCCAACTGGAGCAAGCCGAAAAACGCTTGCAGCAGGCGCGCCGCGCACTGCCGGCGGATACGCATAGCGCGGTGCTGGCCGCGTTTGGCATCGACCTCAAGCTGGCTGAGCGCCAGCCTCAGCAGGCGCTGGCGCTGGCCGACGCCGCCCGCGCGCAGTTCCCGCTATCGCGCGGCATCGCCCGCCAGTACGGCACGGCGCTGATCGAAGCCGGCCGTGCCGACGACGCCACGCGCTACCTGCGCGATCAGGTGCAGCTGTACCGGCAGGAGCCGGAGCTGCAGCAGCTGCTGGCCAAGTCCTACGCGGCGCAAGGCAAGCAAGCCTTGCAGCATCTGGCACTGGCCGAGTCGTATGCGCTGTCGGGCGCTCTGCCGAGCGCGCTGGAGCAATTGAAGATCGCGCGCCGCGCGCCGGACAGCAGCTTCTACGAACAAGCGATCATCGATGCGCGCGAACGGGAGTTGCAGGCACAGTGGCGCGAGCAACTGGAGCAGAGCAAGAAGAGCCGTTAGGTGCGCCGGATTCTGGTGTGATCCATATACTCCATGATATGTGGGTCAATACCATCCGTAAAACGGCTATTTAAGACGCATACCCTGCTAAAATTACTTTTTCACGTGCGGACTGTGAACGGTCGGGACGGCGCGCCCACCCTTTGCCTGTCGTTCCCGCGCAGGCAAGCGTCCATCTCCCGGCACGATAAAACGCGGCGGGGTTCGCGCCAAAAACACGTGCGGGAACGACAGACAGGATGCGTCCGCACGAAGTGTGCATGGCCCGCAACGCTGAAACGCCGGCGCACCGTGCCGCCGATCAGGCCGGATCCGGCTGCGGCGCGGCGACGAAGCCGAACTGTTGTTGCAGTTGCGCGCGCGCGATGCGCTGCACCGGCAGCCGCTGGCCGGCGAAGTCGAGTATCAGCCGCTGGCCGTGACGGCCCAACAGCCAGTCGAGCAGCTGTTCATCATCGACCGCTGCGTCGTCGATGCGCAGGCCGGCCAGGCATTCGGCCAGGTCGCGGTCATCGAGCGCCGCCACCTTGTCGCCCGCTTGCAGGATCAATTGCCCGCTTTCCGTCATCCATGCCGAGTCGATCAGCGTCAAGGCTTCGCCGTGCTGCAGGACGAAGCCCTGGGCCGGGTCGGTGTGCGCGATGTATGGCGTGATTTCGAGATTGACATAGACGCGCTGTGGCCCGTTCTGGAAGTACCAGCGGCCCTGCTCGTCATGCGTGTAGTTGCGATGGATGAAGCCCAGCAGCGCCGCATTGCTGATGCGGTCGCCCGGCAATTGCGCCGCCTGCGCCGCGGCGTCGCGCATGCGCCAGTTGCCGCGCGCGTCCAGCGCCAGCCAGCCATAGCAATGGGGCACGTTGGGCCACTTGGCGATTGCCTGTTGCACGATCGGATCCATGCCAGTCCTTCTTCGATAGACGTGAGTTTGCCAATGACGATGGGATGACTGTAGCGCGTCCTCCGGTCTGTGGCCAGCCGTCGGCGCAGCGAAACCGGGGCCGGTGTTTTTTGTGGCTATCGGCGAACATGACGCGAGCTACGGTTGGCCCCGGCTATTGCCGGTCTGCGCCCTCCAGAAATCGCAGCACGCGCTGCGGCAGCCAATCCAGCCGGCCCGGTGGCGCGCCGGTGGTGAAACCGACGTGGCCACCTTCGTGCGGGTATTCCAGCGTTACATACGGCGCGGCGTTGTGCGGCAAATAGTGCGGTGGCAGGAAGGGATCGTTCTGCGCATTCAGCACCAGCGTCGGCAGCGTGATGTCGGCCAGCACATGCTTGGCGCTGGCGCGGTTCCAGTAATCGTCGGTGTCGCGGTAGCCGTGCAGCGGCGCGGTGACGATGTTGTCGAACGCGTACAGGTTGGTGGCCTGCAACATGCGCTCGCGGTCGAACAGTTCGGGGAATTGCTGCAGTTTCTGCAGGCTTTTCGATTTCATGCTGCGCAGGAACATGCGGCCATAAATCTGGTTGAAGCCATGCGACAGCGCGGCACCGCCGCCGGCCAGATCGAGCGGCGCCGAAATCGCGCAGGCGGCGTCGATGATTTCGGCCTGATGCTGCGCCTCACCCAGCCAGCGCAACAGTGCGTTGCCACCAAGCGAGGCGCCAACCGCATAGAATTTCGGCGCAGCGCCGTTGTACCGGCTTTTCTGGCGCGCCGCCAGCCGACGCACGATCCAGTCCACTTCGTCGGCGTCGCCGGAGTGATAAAAGCGCGGCGCCCGGTTGATCTGGCCCGAGCAGCCGCGAAAATGCGGCACCGCGCCCGACCAGCCGCGCGCTGCCACGGCCGCCATCAGGGCGCGGCAGTAATGGCTTTGCGAAGAGCCTTCCAGTCCGTGGAACAGCACCACGAACGGCTGCGTTGCGAGTCCATCGACGAAATCGATGTCGATGAAATCGCCATCCGGCGCATCCCAGCGCTCGCGCCGATACGCCACCGCCGGCCGGGCAACACAGATTGCCGGGTAGATCGTTTGCAAATGGCCGCCGGGCAGCCAGAGTGGCGCGGGAAAATCCATGAGCTTTCATGTTGTGGCGCGATGCGCCGGCGCCTGTTGTGCGATCTCAAGGGTAGAGGAATTTGTCTTGGGCGCGATGTCGGCATGGCGCGTGCTTTGCTGCCGGTATGCTCAGCTTGGAACCTGTCCACCCATGTTTTAGCCGCCAACAGTATGGGGCAACGACAGGGAAGGGAACGTCTTGGATGCGCCCAGGAGCATCCCGCCACGCTCAGTGCAGCAGCGCTGCTCCGGGCCGCTCTACCGGCGCCTTGCCGGGCGCCACCGAAGCGTGGTGCAGGACGATGCGCCAGCCGAGCATGGTCTTGACATAGACGTTGGTGGCCAGCACATGCATGTCCTGGCCGCCGCCAGGCCGGTCGATTTCTTCCTGCACGCTATGCACGGCGGCCATCGGATTGCGTACCGCACGCAGCTGGCGTGGCCGGATGTGCAGGCCGCCGTGCTCGAATATCGTTTCCCACGATGCGCGGATCGCCGCATAGCCGGTCAGGCGCGCTGCATTCGGATGGATGCAGACGATCTCTTCCTCTTCGGCCCAGAGTGCCATCAGGGCGTCGAGATCAGCCCGCGCCAGCGCGTCGTAAAACGCGCTTTCGATTTCATCGGCCGAGCCGGCAACGGGTTTGGCGCGCGACATGGGAATCTGGACGGTTGAGTGCGGAGCCGGGCCGGTTTAATGGCGATGGGTCGGGACGCCCGGTTTCAACTGATACACGGTGCTGCAATATGGGCATTTGGTGCGGCCGTTGGCGTCGAAAGTCAGATATACGCGCGGGTGGGTCGACCACAGCGGCATTTTCGGATTCGGGCAGTAGGCCGACAGATAGCTGGCGTCGTCCAGTTCCACCGGATTCACTTCAACGGTTGGCATTGTTGGATTTTCCATGGCGGGTTCGTTTGCGGTTCGGGTTGCGGGTATGTCTGGCATCAGACCGTTGTCAGCCAGTGGCGGTATTGCGGAGCGCGGCCGGCAACGATCTCAAAGAACAGCGACTGCAGCTTTTCGGTGATCGGACCGCGATGGCCGGGGCCGATCTGGCGGTTGTCGAGTTCGCGGATCGGCGTCACTTCAGCCGCCGTGCCGGTGAAGAAGGCTTCGTCGCAGCAGTACATCTCGTCTCGTGTGATGCGTTTTTCGATCACGTCGATGCCGAGGTCGCGCGCCATCGTGATCACCGAATCGCGCGTGATGCCGTCCAGGCAGGAAGCCAGGTCGGGGGTGTACAGCTTGCCGTTCTTGACGATAAAGACGTTTTCGCCGGAGCCTTCGGAGACGAAGCCTTCGGTGTCCAGCAGCAGCGCCTCGTCGTAGCCGTCGGCTAGCGCCTCCTGGTTGGCCAGGATCGAGTTGATGTAATAGCCGGACGCCTTGGCGCGCACCAGCGAGATGTTGACGTGATGCCGGGTGAACGACGACACCTTGACGCGAATGCCTTTGCTCATGCCGTCTTCGCCGAGGTAGGCGCCCCAAGGCCAGGCGGCGATGGCGAGGTGGATGGTGTTGCCCTGGGCCGAGACGCCGAGCTTTTCATCGCCGATCCAGGCCAGCGGCCGGATGTAGCAGGATTCCAGCCGGTTCTCGCGCACCACCTGCTTTTGCGCTTCCATCACCGTTTCCATGTCGAACGGAATCTTCATCTGGAAGATCTTGGCGGAATTGAACAGCCGTTGCGTATGTTCGCGCAGCCGGAAGATCGCGGTGCCGTCCTGCGTCTTGTAGGCGCGCACGCCTTCGAACACGCCCATGCCGTAGTGCAAGCTGTGGGTCAGCACGTGGATCGTAGCATCGCGCCAATCGATCAGCTTGCCGTCTTTCCAAATTTTTCCGTCGCGATCGGACATGGACATCTCGAAATCTCCGTAAATGAAGCGAAGTGCCAATTTTAACGGATTCGGACGGCGGCAAAAAATCGCCGGTAGAATACGCCTTCCCGAAAATCGGAACGCCGCGCACCGCGGTTTTCTGGCCGGATTCCAGTCAGCTTGCAACATCGGCAAGCAGCACCCATACCAACCTCGATCGGCAACGCCCACGGCAAACATGGATAGCGATTTCAGCGGCACGCGGACGGCAACCCCGGCGGCAGCCATCGATACGGTGGAACAAAGCGCCTTCCGTGAAGCGTTCAAGCTGTGTGCCGCCGCCATGCCCGGCATCGGCGCCTGGGGCATGGTCACCGGCATGGCGATGGTGAAGTCCGGCTTGACGGTGTGGCAGGCGCTGGGTATGACGCTGGCCGCGTTCGCCGGTTCGGCGCAACTGGCAGCGCTGCCGCTGATCGCCGCCAACGCGCCGATCTGGATCGTGTTTGCGACGGCGATGGTGGTGAACCTGCGGTTCGTGATCTTTTCGGCGGCGATCGGGCCGCATTTCGCGCATCTGCCGTGGTATCGGCGCATCTGGCACGGCTACTTCACCGGCGACCTGACGATGGGCTTTTTCCCGCAGCGGTTTCCGGCCTCGACCGTGCACCTGCCGGCCGGCAAGCTCGGCTTTTTCAACGGCATCGGCTATCCCAACTGGTTTGCGTGGCAGGTCGGATCGATTGCCGGCATCCTGCTCGGCAGCCAGATTCCGGAAAGCTGGAATATCGGTTTTGCCGGCACGCTGGCCTTGCTGGCGGTGCTGATCCCGCTAACGGTCAATCTGGCTGCGCTGGCCGGGGTCGCGGTGGCCGGTGCGGTGGCGGTGCTGGCGATCGACTTGCCGTTTCGGCTCGGCCTCTTGCTGGCGGTGATCCTCGGCATGGTGGCGGCGATGCTGGTGGACGGTATTTTGTACAAGGAAAAAGCATGAGCGCGCTGGATGTCTGGCTCACCATCGGTTGCATGACGCTGGCGACCTTCCTGACCAGGAGCTCCTTGTTCCTGCTTGGTCACGCAGTCAAGCTTCCGCCCAAGGTGCAGCATGCGCTGCGCTATGCGCCGGCGGCGGCGCTGGCGGCGATCGTGATCCCGGATTTGTGGCTGGTGAACGGGGCGGCCGGCTTTGCGTGGGCCAATCCGAAGCTGTGGGCCGGGATCGGCGCCACCTTGTTCTTCCTCGGCACGCGCCACCTGCTGGGCACCATCATCGTCGGCATGGGCTTGTTTTCGGTGTTGCGCTTGGCGTTCTAACGCCCGCTCGCCGGGGCGGCGCGGCCGGTTTTTGCCCGGGCGGTAGGGTAAAATGGCGGATTCTTATCCATCCCGTTTTTTCTGCCCGCGATGAAATTCAACCGACTCTCCGACCTGATCGCTACTCACCAGTTGCAAGGCAAGCGGGTGTTTATCCGCGCCGACCTGAACGTGCCGCAAGACAATGCCGGCAAGATCACCGAAGATACCCGCATCCGCGCCTCGGTACCGGCGATCCGCCAGGCGCTCGACGCCGGCGCCGCGGTGATGGTGACTTCGCACCTGGGGCGTCCGACCGAGGGCGAACTGAAGCCGCAGGATACGCTGGCGCCGGTGGCGCAGCGGCTGTCGGAATTGCTGGGCCGGCCGGTGCTGCTGAAGCAGGACTGGGTCGACGGCGGCGCGACTGCCGATCTGGCGCCGGGCCAGGTCGTGCTGCTGGAAAATTGCCGTGTCAACCGCGGCGAGAAAAAGAACGACGAGCAACTGGCGCGCAAGATGGCGGCGCTGTGCGACATCTACGTCAATGACGCCTTCGGCACCGCGCACCGCGCCGAGGCCACCACTTATGGCATCGCGCAGTTCGCGCCGATCGCCTGCGCCGGCCCGCTGCTGGCGGCCGAGCTGGATGCACTGGGCAAGGCGCTGCACCAGCCGGCGCGCCCGCTGTTGGCGATCGTCGCGGGGTCCAAGGTGTCGTCCAAGCTGACCATCCTGAAAGCGCTGGCCGACAAGGTCGACCATCTGATCGTCGGCGGCGGCATCGCCAATACCTTCCTGCTGGCCTCCGGGCTGCCGATCGGCAAGTCGCTGGCCGAGCCCGACCTGGTGGCCGAGGCGCGCGCGATCATCGAGCTGATGGCGGCGCGCGGCGCCTCGGTGCCGATCCCGACCGACGTGGTGTGCGCCAAGGCGTTTGCGGCCGATGCGGCAGCGACCGTCAAGCCGGTGGCGGCGGTGGAGCCTGATGATCTGATCCTCGACATCGGCCCCGACACCGCAGCCCGGCTGGCGGCGCAGATTGCCGGCGCCGGCACCATCGTCTGGAACGGTCCGGTCGGCGTGTTCGAATTCGACCAGTTCGCCAACGGTACCCGCACGCTGGCACAGGCGATTGCAGACTCGAAAGCGTTTTCGATCGCTGGCGGCGGCGATACCCTGGCGGCAATCGCCAAGTATGGCATCGCCGACCAGATCGGCTACATCTCCACCGGCGGCGGCGCCTTCCTCGAATTTTTGGAAGGCAAGACCTTGCCGGCGGTCGAAATCCTGATGCAACGCGCTACCCAACAGTAAAAGGTCCTCATGCCCAGATCCACCAAAATCGTCGCCACCATCGGTCCCGCCTCCAGCGATCGGGAAACCCTGACGCAAATGATCGAAGCCGGCGTCGACGTGGTGCGGCTGAATTTTTCGCACGGCAAGGCACAGGATCACATCGAACGCGCACAACTGGTGCGCGAAGTGGCCACTGCCTGCGGGCGCGAAGTGGCGATCATGGCCGACATGCAGGGCCCGAAAATCCGCGTCGGCAAGTTTGCCGACGGCAAGATCCAGTTGACCAAGGGCGCCAATTTCATCCTGGATGCCGACTGCGAATTGGGCGACCAACAGCGCGTCGGCCTCGACTACCGGGACTTGCCGCGCGACGTCAAGCGCGGCGACGTATTGTTGCTCAACGATGGCCTGATCGTGCTGGTGGTGGAACAGGTGCGCGGCAGCGAAATCCAGACCACGGTGCGGATCGGCGGCGAACTGTCCAACAACAAGGGCATCAACCGCCAGGGCGGCGGCTTGTCGGCGCCGGCGTTGACCGCCAAGGACATGGACGACATCAAGACCGCGATGAGCTTCCAGGCCGACTATCTGGCGATCTCGTTTCCGAAAAGCGCGACCGACATGGAAATGGCGCGCCAGCTGGCCAACATCGCCGGCGAGCCGTACAAGCACAAGCCGATGATGATCGCCAAGATCGAGCGTGCGGAAGCGATCCCGGCGCTGCAGGAAATCCTCGATGCCTCGGACGGCATCATGGTGGCGCGCGGCGACCTGGCGGTGGAAGTCGGCAACGCCGCCGTGCCGGCCTTGCAAAAGCGCATGATCCGCATGGCGCGCGTCTCCAACAAGCTGGCGATCACCGCGACCCAGATGATGGAATCGATGATCGTCAACGCGGTGCCGACCCGGGCCGAAGTGTCGGACGTCGCCAACGCCGTGCTGGACGGCACCGACGCCGTGATGACCTCGGCCGAAACCGCCGCCGGCAAGTATCCGGTGGAGACTGTGGAGGCGATGGCGGCGATCTGCCTGGAAGCGGAAAATTCGGAAAACTACAAGCTGGACGGCGATTTTCTGAATGTGGAATTTGCCCGCATCGACCAGTCGATCGCCTATGGCGCCTTGTTTACCGCCTACCACCTGAAAGTGAAGGCGATCGCCGCCCTGACCGATTCCGGCTCGACCGCGCTGTGGATGAGCCGCCACAACACCAGCACCCCAATTTATGCGATGACGCCAAAGCGCTCGACGCAACGCAAGGCGGCCTTGTTTCGCAACGTGCATACTTTTGAGCTGGCCGCCTCCAGCGATCGCGACACGGTTCTGAAAGACGCACAGGATTTGCTGTTGGCCAAGGGCGTGGTGCAGCGTGGTGACATGATAGTCGTGACCTGGGGCGAGCCGATGGGGCAGACCGGCGGCACCAATGCCTTGAAGATCATGCGGATCGCGGATTGAGGCAGTAGGGATTTGCTTGTCGTTCCCGCGGATTGAGGCGGGAGCCCAGTGGCTTTCCCCGACTGAAAGAACGTACGGCGCTGGGTTCCCGCCTGCGCAGGAATGACAGATTGGACGTATGCGGCGTAACTACGTGGCGGCGCCATCGGCGGAATATTTTGTTTTTGCCTTTTGATATTTTTTGATTTGGAGAACCATCATGCCTCTCGTATCCATGCGTCAACTGCTCGATCACGCGGCCGAAAACGGCTACGGTTTGCCGGCCTTCAACGTCAATAACCTGGAGCAGGTGCAGGCCATCATGGCCGCCGCCGATGCGGTCGGCGCGCCGGTCATCATGCAGGCCTCGGCCGGCGCCCGCAAATATGCCGGCGAAGCCTTCCTCCGGCATCTGATCGAAGCAGCAGTCGAAGCCTACCCGCACATTCCAGTGGTGATGCACCAGGATCACGGCCAGTCGCCGGCGGTCTGCATGACCGCGATTCGCTCCGGCTTTACCTCGGTGATGATGGACGGCTCGCTGCAGGCCGACGGCAAGACCGTGGCCGACTATGAGTACAACCTGGAAGTCTCGCGCAAGGTGGTCGAGTTCTCGCATGCGATCGGCGTCACGGTCGAAGCCGAGTTGGGTGTGCTCGGTTCGCTGGAAACCATGAAGGGCGACAAGGAAGACGGCCACGGCGCCGAGGGTACGATGACGCGCGAGCAGCTGCTGACCGACGTTGCGCAAGCCGCCGACTTCGTCAAGCGCACCCAGTGCGATGCGCTGGCGATCGCGATCGGCACCTCGCATGGCGCCTACAAGTTTACCCGCAAGCCGACCGGCGACATCCTGGCGATCGACCGCATCAAGGAAATCCACGCGCGCATCCCGAACACGCATCTGGTAATGCACGGTTCCAGCTCAGTGCCGCAGGAGCTGTTGGCCGAGATTCGCGAATTCGGCGGCGACATGAAGGAAACCTACGGCGTGCCGGTCGAGGAAATCCAGGAAGGCATCAAGCACGGCGTGCGCAAGATCAATATCGATACCGACATCCGGCTGGCGATGACCGGCGCGATCCGCCGCTACCTGGGTGAAAACCCGTCCAAGTTCGACCCGCGCGACTACCTGAAACCGGCACGCGAAGCGGCGATGAATATCTGCAAGGCGCGCTACCTGGCGTTCGGCTGCGAAGGGCAGGCCGCCAAGATCAAGCCGATGACGCTGGAACAAATGGCGGAGCGCTACCGGAAGGGCGAGCTGGCGCAGGTGGTGAAGTAATCGGTGATTCCTGCCCGTGAAGCACGGATGTCCATTGTCGTTCCCGCCTGCGCGCGAATGACAGATAAGGCGTGCGCACATCTGAAGTAATGAACAGCCTTCTCCGTGAAAGGAAGGGGCTGTCGAATCCATGACGCAGCATCCAAATATCGTATGAACAGCCTCTATCAATCCTCCATCAGCTCACTGCCGCTGCTCGGCCGCGGCAAGGTGCGCGACAACTATGCGGTCGGCGACGACAAGATCCTGATCGTCACCACCGACCGCCTGTCCGCCTTCGACGTCGTGATGAACGAACCGATCCCCGGCAAGGGCAAGGTCTTGAACCAGATGTCGGATTTCTGGTTCGACAAACTAGCCGGCATCGTGCCGAATCACCTGACTGGCATCGCGCCGGAGAGCGTCGTGCGCGCCGACGAGGTGATGCAGGTCAAAGGCAGGGCGGTAGTCGCCAAGCGCCTGCAGCCGATCCTGGTGGAGGCGGTGGTGCGCGGCTACATCATCGGTTCCGGCTGGAAGGACTATCAGGCGACCGGCGCCATCTGCGGCATCGCCTTGCCGCCGGATTTGCGCCAGGCCGACAAGCTAGCGCAACCGATCTTCACCCCGGCGGCCAAGGCCGAGCTGGGCGAGCATGACGAAAATATCAGCTTCGACGAGATGGAGCGGCGTATCGGCAAGGAGTTGGCGGCCAAGATGCGCGATATCAGCATCAGGCTGTACCAGACCGCGGCCGACTATGCGGCAACGCGCGGCATCATCATCGCCGACACCAAGTTCGAGTTCGGCCTCGACGACAACGGCGTGTTGCATTTGATGGATGAAGTGCTGACCGCCGATTCCTCGCGCTTCTGGCCGGCGGATTCCTATACGCCCGGCATCTCGCCGCCGTCGTTCGACAAGCAGTTCGTGCGCGACTATCTGGAGACGCTCTCCGACTGGAACAAGACGGCGCCAGCGCCAGCGCTGCCGGCCGACGTGATCGCAAAGACCGGCGCCAAATACCGCGAGGCATTGGAGCGCCTGACTGGCGCCACGCTACAAGACTGAAGAGGGCCGAGATGACGACGCAAGCGCAGGCAGGCGCGCCCCTGGTGGGCGTGGTGATGGGATCTTCTTCCGACTGGGAAGTGATGCAGCATGCGGTGGCGCTGCTGAAAGAGTTTGGCGTGGCGCACGAGGCGCGCGTGATTTCGGCGCACCGGATGCCGGAACAAATGTTCGCCTATGCGGAAGGCGCGTGCGGGCGCGGCCTGCGCGCGATCATCGCCGGTGCCGGCGGAGCCGCCCATCTGCCTGGGATGCTGGCCGCCAAGACCATCGTCCCGGTGCTGGGCGTGCCGGTGCCGTCGAAATACCTGCGCGGCGAGGATTCGCTGCTGTCGATCGTGCAAATGCCGAAGGGCGTCCCGGTCGCCACCTTCGCCATCGGCGAAGCCGGCGCCGCCAATGCCGCCCTGCTGGCAATCGCGATGCTGGCGGCGGGCGACCAGGCGCTGGCGGCGCGCCTGCAGGAATTCCGCGTCGCCCAAAC
>DATJCV010000348.1:0-7111 GCA_035497775.1 Burkholderiaceae bacterium
GAAAAGGAACTGGCCATCAGCCTGCCTGCCGTTGCAAGATGTTGGAAAATTCTTCGATGAAGCTTTCGAAGCGGATTGCCAGGCGATCGATGTCGTGCGAGTAGCGATTGTAGGCCACTACCGCCGGGATCGCCGCGAACAAGCCGATAGCGGTGGCGATGAGCGCTTCCGCGATGCCCGGCGCGACCGCCGCCAGGGTGGCCTGCTGCACGTTGGCCAGCCCGCGAAAGGCATTCATGATGCCCCATACCGTGCCGAACAAACCGACGTAGGGCGATACCGAGCCGACTGAAGCCAGGTAGGCCAGATGGGACTCCAGCGCGTCCATTTCGCGCTGGTAGGCCGCCCGCATCGCGCGCCGCGCGCCGTCCAGCGTGGCGCTGGCGTCCATCCGGTCCTTGTGCGGCGCCGCGCGCGCCTTGTTGAATTCGGCCATGCCGGATTCGAAAATCCGTTCCAGCGCGCCGCTGTCGCCGCTGCTTTTGCGGCGATTGGAGGAAGCGTCCTGATAGAGCGTGGTGAGGTTGCCGCCCGACCAGAAGGCACGCTCGAAATCCTCAGTCTGGGTTTGCGCGCTGCGGATCGCGAACATCTTGCGAAAGATGTAAGTCCAGCTGATCACCGACACGGCCATCAGGAGTGCCATGACCAGTTGTACGAGCAGCGATGCGTTGGTGATGAGGGAAAGGAAGGAGAGATCCTGGGTGACTGTCATGTAGGTGTTTTTGTCGAATCGATTGCGCGTAATTATATTCTTAAAGCTATGCCAGTCCGGCTGCGACGAGCCCGTTTCAGGGCGGCGTGGCAGCCGACTGATAGCGCCTGATTTTGGCCACTGCCGCCGCCGGTATCGGCGCCGGCCGAAACGTCGCCAGATCCACACAGCCGACCTTGATGTGGCCGCTGGCCAGCAATTCCGGGCTGCTGCCGATGCGCCATGCTTGTTGGAAAAATTGCACCGAGGCACGCCCGAGGCGTTGGACTGCGACGGTCACTTTTAGTTCATCGTCCAGTCGCGCCGGCGCGTGATAATCGACCCCGCTGCTCTTGACGACAAACGCCACACCTTCACTTTGCGCCATCGCCTGTTGGCTGATGCCGGTGGCGCGCAGCCATTCGGTGCGGGCGCGTTCGAAAAATTTCAGGTAGTTGGCATAAAACACGATGCCGCCGGCATCGGTGTCTTCGTAGTAGATGCGGATCGTCCAGCTGAAATCGGGAGCCATTCGGGCGTACCTATCTGTGCGAGCCGTTAACGGGTTGATTTGCCTGCGATTGCAGGCATAGGCGGCCCTTGAGATTCATATACTCCATGTCACGACGGTTCAATATGGGCATGCCTGTTTTGATTTTTCAACATACTCTCAATGGCGTGATCGCGGCAGTGACGTTCGCAATATGATGGCGAGCTTGCCTGGGGGCACCCCCGGCTGGCGCGCCGGGTTCAGGTGCGCTTGATCGTAAAGGGTGAAAATCCCTGGCAAGTCGGCATCATTTCGATGTAATTGATATTCACATGCGGCGGCAGCGTCGCGATCCAGTAAGCAGTTTCGGCGATGTCATCGGGGTTCAGCGCCACCGTGCCTTCATATACCTTGGCCGCCGCGGCGTCGTTGCCTTTCAGCCGGACATTGGAAAATTCGGTGCCGCCAACTAGGCCGGGCGCGATATTGGTGGCGCGTACGCCGGTGCCGACCAGGTCGGCGCGCAAATTCAGCGTGAACTGGTCGACGAAGGCCTTGGTAGCGCCGTATACATTGCCGCCCGGATAAGGATAGGCGCCGGCAGTTGAGCCGATATTGATCACCAGCCCGTTGCCGCGCGCCACCATGGCCGGCAGCAGTCGCCGCGTCATGGCCACCAGCCCCTTGCAATTGGTGTCGATCATGGTTTCCCAGTCGTCCAGCGCGGCATCCTGGGCTGGTGCGACGCCCAGCGCCAGGCCAGCGTTATTGACCAGGACGTCGATTTCCCGCCACTCGGCAGGCAAGGCGGCCAGCGCCGCGTCGATCGAAGCCTGACTAGTCACATCCAGCACCAGCGGCAGGACTTGCGCGCCCAATTGCGCGGCAAGCTGCTCCAGGCGCTCCTGGCGGCGGCCGGTGGCAATCACTTTATGGCCGTTTTGAACGAATTTGCGCGCCATTTGCGCGCCAAAGCCGGACGTAGCACCGGTAATCAAGACAATCATGAAGATCCACTCTCTCTGGTTGACTGCGGAAACCGTGAAATTGTAGTCCAAACCCGGTCGACGGATCGGTGTCCGCTGTCCGTTCACCATTTCAGGCAAAATACGGGCGCGCTGCGCGCCGCTAGTCCACCGGCCTGGAGCGCACAATACAGATAGATTGGTCAATCAAGCCGTTTTTCGGTTTCATCCCGCGTCGAGATGTTTTTATGGATAGATTTTCACCGTTGCTGTACACCATCCTGGTCGGCACCATGACTGGTACCGCCGAAATCGTCGCCGAAGAAATCGGCTATGCGCTGGAGCAGGGTGGTGCCGCAGTGACGCAGATCGACATGGCCGACGCCACGCCGGCCGTGTTCCAGCGTCCCGGACGTTTCATCATCTGCTGTTCTACCTATGGCAGCGGCGACGTGCCGGATAACGCGCAAGCGCTGTACGCCAGCCTGCTGACCGAAAAGCCGGATCTGTCGTCGGTGCGGTATGCGGTGTTCGGCCTGGGCGACCATGCCTATGCCGCGACCTTCGGTTATGGCGGCAGGAAATTCGATGCCGCGCTGGAGTCGTTGGGCGCGACACGCCTGATCGAGACCTTCGTGCACGATGCCAGCGGCGACACGCTGCCGGAAGACGATTGCCTGGAGTGGCTGCAGCCGCTGCTGGCCGAGTGTTCCGCCCAGTCCTGAGTAGAGCCGGGAGCGTTCCGATGCACTCATTCGTATCCGTTGGCGCCGCGCGCCTGGAGATCCTGCAGATTCATGCCGAGCGCGTCGATCGTCCGTGGCTGGTATTTCTGCACGAAGGCCTTGGCTCGATTGCCATGTGGCGCGATTTTCCGCAAAGAGTATGCGACGCGGTCAATTGCCGCGGCCTCGTGTATTCGCGCTCGGGCTACGGCCGCTCGTCGCCGCTGCCGGCACCGCGCAGCGTCGATTATCTGCACCGCGAGGCGATTGCCGTGCTGCCGGCGCTGTGCGACCAACTGGGAATCGATCATCCGCTGCTGTTTGGTCATAGCGACGGCGCCTCGATCGCATTGATTCACGCCGCCACCTATCCCGAGCATGCCGCCGGCGTGATCGCGCTGGCGCCGCACATCCGGGTCGAAGCAATCACCATCGCCGGCATCGAAGCGGCGCGCGAAGCCTGGAACAACACCGATCTGCGCAGCAAACTGGCGCGTTATCACGCCGACCCGGATGCGGTGTTTCTGGACTGGAGCGGCATCTGGCTCGACCCGGTATTCCGCAACTGGAATATCGAGGCGCTGCTGGCCGGCATCCGTTGTCCGGTGCTCGCGATCCAGGGCGAAGAAGATGAATATGGAACCATGCTGCAAATCGATGGCATCGCGGCAAACGCCCATCGCAGCGCGGTGACGCTGTGCAAATTGGCGGCTTGCGGCCACTCTCCGCAGCGCGACCAGGCGCAAGCTGTGATGGTGGCCACGACTGTTTTTGTTGAGCAGCTGCTGCGCAATAAAAACGACATTGATCCTTGACGATGCGCAATCGCTCACCCGATCACTGGTTTGTCTGGCCTGTCGTCCCCGCGAAGGCGGGGATCCAGTGGCGTTGGCCTGTCACGCCGCTGGATTCCCGCCTCCCCCGCTGGAACGACAGAAAAGGGGTCAAGAGTTGACTACGCCATAGCCTTATTAGCAGGAGTATGTGATGAATTCGAAGATATTATGTATGGGAATCAGCTTGTGTAGCTGGAGTATATGAATATCGCTGGCTTCGAGGCAAAGGACTAACGATATAGCGACTCCGCCAAATCGATCTCCCGCACCAGCTTGCGTGAAATGTGATCCGAAAGATGATTGTGGCGCGCCAGGCTGAAGACTTGGGCCCGCTCGGCCTGCAACGCGGCCAGGCGCAATTCACGCTCCACCCGATCTGCCTTGCGCACTTGTCCGGCTTCCCCTTCGGTAGAAGCGCCGCCGTCGAGCCGATGCTGATACAGCGCAATCACGCGGGCGGCAGCCTGGCTGTAGATGTCGGCATCCGCGGCTTCGTGCGGCTGCTCGTTTTGCGCCTTGCCGATGGCGATGATCGCCGCCACGGCGGCATCGTGACGGGCGCGGTCTTCTTCCAGCCGTTCGGCCGGCTCTTCCGGCAGCTCAATGCCTTGCAGCAAGCGCGGCAGGCCGAGGCTGGCGATGATCAAGGTCAAGAGGATCACCGCGGTGGCCAGGAACACGACCAGTTCGCGCGCCGGGAAGGGCGTGCCGTCCGGCATCAGCAAGGGCAGCGTCATAACGCCGGCCAGCGTGATGGCGCCGCGCACTCCGGCCATCGACGTCGCCAGAATCAGCCGCCAGTGCGGCTTGGCCATTGGTTCACCGCGCATGCCGGCAGTGAAGCGGCCCAGCTGCAGCGAAGCCCAGACCCAGAGCAGGCGCAGCAGCACCAGCCCGAGGCTGATCGCCAGCGCATAGACCGCCAGCCACCCCGGATTGCGGTGGCCGCTCTGCTCGATCGAGGCCAGCGCGCCGCGCAGAATGCTGGGTAGCTGCTCGCCCAGCAGCACGAACATGATGCCGTTCAGGGAAAATTGCACGGTGTCCCACACCGCCGCGCGCTGCATCCGGGTGGCGGCGAGCGCACGGCCGGTCAGCTCAACATAGCTCATCGTGATGCCGGCCGCCACCGCGGCCAGGATGCCCGAGGCGTGCACGCGTTCCGCCACCAGGTAGGCGCCGAACGGGATCAGCAGGCTGATCAGGATCGAGGAGCCGCTCTCTTCGCCGAAGTGCCGTGCCAGCCCGCGCTGCGCCAGGCTGACGGCCATGGTGAAGCCGACGCCGATGCCGAGGCCGGCCAGCGCCAGCCACAGGAAGGTGAGCGAGGCCGAGGCTAGCGAAAAGCCGCCGGTCAATGCCGCCGCCACCGCGAAGCGGAAGCAGACCAGGCCGGTGGCATCATTGAGCAGGGATTCCCCTTCCAGGATATGCATCAGGCGTTTCGGGATCGGCACCCGCGCCGCGATCGACGATACCGCCACCGGATCGGTGGGCGAGACGATCGCCGCCAGCGCGAAGGCCACCGCCAGCGGCATCGTCGGGATCAGCCAATGAATCAGGAAACCGGCCCCGATTACCGTGAACAGCACCAGGCCGAGCGCCATTTCGAGGATCACCCCCTTGTCGCGGAACAGCCCGTCCTTGGGAATACGCCAGCCGTCCAGAAACAGCAGCGGCGGCAAAAACAGCAGGAAGAAGACTTGGGGGTCGAGCGTCACGCCATGGGTGGAGACGCCGGCGATCGCCGCGCCGAGTGCGATCTGCATCAGCGGCAACGGCAGCGAAAACGGCAGTGCGCGCACCAGATAGCCGCTGACGACCACCGCCAGCACCATTGCCAATACCACCTCGATTGAATCCATTCCTGTTCCTTGAACATGGCATGCCGCGCCTCAACGGCGCCCAGAGCCCAAGGTGCGAGGAAAGGCAGTCTAGTGACGCTGCGCAGGAGAATTTATTATAAAGTGGCCGCTGCCAAAGGCGGTGTGACGGTCGCCGCTTGCAGCCAGGTCCTCGCGCAAGGTCCTTGCCAATACCATCTGAAAAGCAGGTCGGGCTGGCGGCGTCGCGCTGGATGGCCGCTAGTGATCATCGGTAAAAAGTAGCACAATGATCGTCATGCAACAGCAGCGCCGCGGCGCATGGCAATCAGCGGATCAAGAGCATGGGCGCCGCCACGAACTTGCCTGGCCGCATGGCGTCTACCACTCATTACCCGAGCCTACGAAATCATGAGCGATTCCCTGCATATTGTTTGCCCGCATTGCGATGCGGTGAACCGGGTTCCTGCGGCGAAACTGCAAGAGCAGCCTGTGTGCGGTAAATGCGGCAAGGCGCTGTTTACCGGACAGCCGCTTGAACTGGACAGCGCCGGCTTCGCCAAGCACCTGGCACGCAGCGACATCCCGCTGCTGGTGGATTTTTGGGCGCCCTGGTGCGGGCCGTGCAAAGTGATGGCGCCGGCCTATGCGCAGGCAACGCCACGGCTGGAGCCGCAATTCCGGGTCGTCAAATTGAATACCGAGGAGGTGCAAGACCTGGCCGCGCGCTACGTCATCCGCAGCATCCCCACCTTGGCACTGTTCAAGAACGGACGCGAAGTCGCGCGGCAGGCGGGCGCCATGAACGAGGCAGGCATTCTGGCCTGGGCCGAGGCGCACGGCTGACGCCGCCACTGTGCCGCGATCAGCGGCGTACCAGGCAAACGACACTGGGGAAAGTGTATGCGTTCGCACGTTCACGGGGACGGCAGAAACGAGATGTTTTTGCTTAGTGGCATGGCTTCTGAGGGCGAACAGATATTTTCAACAATTCTCTGCGGCATAGATTGATGCTGTGTCGTCGCTAGCTATTGCAAGCCATCCCATGTTGTTCCTGCTCGCCGGCGCGTCTTGCCGCGTGTAAGACTGGATTCAAGTTGAGGCGGTGCAAGAAATTCTTGCTTTTTTCGAACTTCATGCGCTGTCCAATGTCGCAATGACATGTTGCATTTAAAAAAGATCATCGGCGCAACGGCGCTTGGGCTCATTGCGTTGCTGGCGGCTATTCTGCTGCTGGTCAGTCTCGTTCCCTGGAATTTTGCCAAACCCTGGATCAGCGATCGCGTCAGCGAAGCCACCGATCGTTCGTTCGCGATCAATGGCGATCTGGAGCTGAGCTGGCAGCGGCCTGGAGATATCGAGAAGGGCTGGCGCGCCTGGATTCCATGGCCGCATTTGCGCGCCCACGACCTGGTGCTGGGCAATCCGCAGTGGGCTACGACCGGCCCCACCATGGCGACCGTGCCGCAGGTGGATTTCAACCTGAACCCACTGGCACTGTTTCAAAAAACGGTCGCCGTCTCATCCTTGATCCTGACCGAGCCGCAACTGGTTCTGGAACTCGGCAAGGACGGCCAG
>DATJCV010000349.1:0-6111 GCA_035497775.1 Burkholderiaceae bacterium
GCCGCCAGCCAGGTGTCGTTGAAATCGAGCCAGCGGATCATGGCGCCGATGTTGAACGCAGCCTGCACCGGATCGAGCTGGAACTGCGTGCCCGGCACCTTGGCGCCGTGCGGCACTATCGTACCCGGCACGATCGGCCCCATCAGCTTCTTGCAGGCCGGATACTCCAACGCTTCCAGGCCGCAGCCGAGGGTGTCGATCAGGCAGTTGCGTGCCGTGTCGTAGGCGAGCTTCGACGTGATCTTGTACTGAGTGACGTAATCGACGATATCGACGATGACCTTGTCCCAGGCGGGACGCTGGGTGGATTTCATGTCGGGTTTCATCTCATTGGTCTCCAGAAGAAGACTGCTTTGTTTTTAACGGTTTTGTTTTTGACGGCTTTGTTTTTCAGCGAGTTTCCTGGAAGGCATCGCCGGGCACGCGCACCCATCCTTCCATCAGCACCCGGGCGCTACGGCTCATGATGGCCTTGGTGACGCTCCATTCGCCGCTGCCCTCGCTTTGGGTGGCTTCTGCGCCTACCCGCAAGGTGCCCGACGGATGGCCGAAACGCACCGCCTGGCGCGCACCGCCGCCGGCGGCCAGATTCACCAGCGTGCCCGGGATCGCCGCGGCTGTGCCGATCGCCACAGCCGCGGTACCCATCATCGCGTGATGCAGCTTGCCCATCGACAGCGCGCGCACCAGCAAGTCGACGTCGCCGGCAGCCACACGCTTACCGCTGGAGGCCACGTAATCGGCCGGCCCGGCGACAAAGGCGACTTTCGGAGTGTGCTGCCGTTTGGCGGCTTCGTCGATGTGCTGGATCAAACCCATGCGCAGCGCACCGTGGGCGCGAATCGTCTCGAACATCGCCAATGCCTTGGGATCGCCGTTGACGGCTTCCTGCAACTCGGTGCCGGTGTAGCCAATGTCTTGCGCATTGACGAAGATGGTCGGGATGCCGGCATTGATCAGGGTCGCCTTCAGCGTGCCGACACCCGGTACTTCGAGGTCGTCCACCAGATTACCGGTAGGGAACATCGATCCTCCCGCGCCTTCTTCCTCGGCCGCCGGGTCCATGAATTCCAGTTGCACTTCGGCGGCCGGAAAGGTGACACCGTCGAGCTCGAAATCGCCGGTTTCCTGCACTGCGCCGTTGGTGATCGGCACCCGCGCGATGATGGTCTTGCCGATGTTGGCCTGCCAGATTCGCACGATGGCGATGCCATCGGCTGGAATGCGGGCGGCATCGATCAGCCCGTTGCTGATCGCGAACGGCCCGACGGCGGCGGACAGGTTGCCGCAGTTGCCGCTCCAGTCGACAAAGGCCTGGTCGATCGACACCTGGCCGAACAGGTAATCGACATCGTGATCCGGCCGGCTGCTCTTGGCGATGATGACCGTCTTGCTGGTGCTGGAGGTCGCCCCGCCCATGCCGTCGATCTGTTTGCCATAGGGGTCGGGACTGCCGATCACGCGTAGCAGCAGCGCGTCGCGCGCCGGACCCGGCACCTGTGCCGGCGCCGGCAAATCCTGCAGGCGGAAAAACACGCCTTTGCTGGTGCCGCCGCGCAGGTAGGTGGCGGGAATCTTGATTTGGGGTACGTGGGACATGGGCTCGTTATGGATTGTCGGGAATATCGGGATTGACCAGTTGTGCAAGCTGCGCCAGCGATTCCTGCCAGCCGAGATAGCACATCTCGACCGGGATCGCCTCCGGAATGCCTTCCTGCGTGACCTGCAATTCGGTGCCGCAGACGATCTTGCGCAGCGCGACCGTCACGGTCATCTCGCCCGGCAGGCTGGGATCGTCGAAACGGTCGGTATAGCGGATGCACTCGTTCGGCACCAGTTCCAGATAGGTGCCGCCGAACGAATGGCTGCTGCCGGTGGTGAAGTTGGTGAAGGATATCTTGTGGCCGCCGCCGACTTTGGCGTCGAGGTGATGCACAGTGGCGGTGAAGCCATGAGGCGGCAGCCACTTGGCCGCTGCCGCGGGATCGAGGAAGGCGCGGTAGACGCGCTCCGGCGGAGCGGTCAGCACGCGGTGGAGTTTTACTGTTCCTGTTGCCATGTTTGCCTCCTTTTCGCCCCTCCCCGTCGCGGGGAAGGGAACTCCAGGTTACGCCGCCTTCGTCGATTCGAGGAAGTCCTTTGCAAAGCGCTGCAGCACGCCGCCGGCTTCGTAGATCGACACTTCCTCGGCGGTATCCAGACGGCAGGTCACCGGCACCTCCACCCGTTCGCCGTTCCGGCGGTTGATCACCAGCGTCAACGTCGCCAGCGGCGTCGGCGCGCCGATCACGTCATAGGTTTCGCTGCCGTCGATGCCCAGCGTCTTGCGATTGGTGCCAGGCTTGAACTCCAGCGGCAGCACGCCCATGCCGACCAGGTTGGTGCGGTGAATCCGCTCGAAACCTTCGGCCGCAATCGCCTCCACCCCGGCCAGGCGCACGCCCTTGGCGGCCCAGTCGCGCGACGAACCCTGGCCATAATCGGCGCCGGCGATGATGATCAGCGGCTGCTTGCGTTCCATGTAGGTTTCGATCGCTTCCCACATGCGCATGACCGTGCCTTCCGGCTCGACCCGGGCCAGCGAACCCTGCTTCACCTTGCCGTTCTCGAGCACCATTTCGTTGAACAGTTTCGGGTTGGCGAAAGTGGCGCGCTGCGCGGTCAGATGGTCGCCGCGATGGGTGGCGTAGGAGTTGAAATCCTCTTCCGGCAGACCCATTTTCGCCAGATACTCGCCGGCGGCGCTGTCCAGCATGATGGCGTTGGACGGCGACAGGTGGTCGGTGGTGATGTTATCGGGCAGCACCGCCAGCGGGCGCATGCCGGTCAGGCTGCGCTCGCCAGCCAGGGCGCCTTCCCAATACGGTGGGCAGCGAATGTAGGTGCTCTGCGGACGCCAGTCGTACAGCGGGGCGACCCGCTTGCCATCGTCAGTCTGCACCGCGAACATCGGCCTGTAGACCTGGTTGAACTGCTCGGGCTTGACGCTGGCGGCAACCACGGCGTCGATCTCGGCGTCGCTCGGCCAGATGTCTTTCAGTCGCACTTGCTGGCCGTTGCCGTCCAGGCCGAGCACATCCTTTTCGATATCGAAACGAATGGTGCCGGCAATCGCATACGCCACCACCAGCGGCGGCGAGGCCAGGAAGGCCTGCTTGGCATACGGATGGATGCGGCCGTCGAAGTTGCGGTTGCCCGACAGCACCGCTGTGGAATACAGGTCGCGGACGATGATTTCTTCCTGGATCACCGGATCGAGCGCGCCGCTCATGCCGTTGCAGGTGGTGCAGGCGAAACCGACGATGCCGAAGCCAAGCTGCTCCAGTTCCGGCAGCAGTTGAGCATCTTCCAGGTATAGCTGCACCGCCTTGGAGCCCGGCGCCAGCGACGACTTCACCCATGGCTTGCGGGTCAGGCCACGGGCATTGGCATTGCGCGCCAGGAGGCCGGCGGCGATCACGTTGCGCGGGTTGCTGGTATTGGTGCAACTGGTGATGGCGGCGATGATGACCGCGCCGTCCGGCATCTTGCCTGGTTCGTTTTCCACCACGCCGCTGATGCCGCGCGCGGCCAGCTCGGACACCGGCAGGCGCCGATGCGGGTTGGACGGGCCGGCCAGGGTACGCACCACCGAAGACAGGTCGAACTTCAGTACGCGCTCGTATTCGGCGGTTTTCAGGCTGTCGGCCCACAGGCCGGTGTGCCGGGCGTAGGTTTCCACCAGCTTGACCTGTTCGCTGTCACGGCCGGTCAGCGTCAGGTAGTCGATGGTCTGCCGGTCGATGTAGAACATCGCGGCGGTGGCGCCGAATTCCGGCGTCATGTTGGAAATGGTGGCGCGGTCGCCCAAGGTCAACGCAGACGCGCCCTCGCCGTAGAACTCGACGTAAGCGCCAACCACTTTCTCGGCGCGCAGGAATTCGGTCAGGGCCAGCACGACGTCAGTCGCGGTAATACCTTCCCGCGGACGGCCGGACAGCTCGACACCGACGATGTCGGGCAGGCGCATCCAGGAGGCGCGGCCCAGCATCACGCTTTCGGCTTCCAGGCCGCCGACGCCGATAGCGATCACGCCCAGCGCGTCGACGTGCGGCGTGTGGCTGTCGGTGCCGACCAGCGTGTCGGGGAAGGCGACGCCGTCACGCGCATGCACCACCGGCGACATCCGCTCCAGGTTGATCTGGTGCATGATGCCGTTGCCCGGCGGGATCACGTCGACGTTCTTGAACGCCTTCTTGGTCCAGTTGATGAAGTGGAAGCGATCTTCGTTGCGGCGGTCTTCGATGGCGCGGTTCTTGTCGAAGGCATCCTTGTCGAAGCCGGCATGCTCCACCGCCAGCGAGTGGTCGACGATCAATTGCGTCGGCACGACCGGGTTGACCTGCGACGGGTCGCCGCCTTGCGCGGCAATCGCGTCGCGCAGGCCGGCGAGATCGACCAGCGCGGTCTGGCCGAGAATGTCATGGCAGACCACACGGGCCGGGAACCAGGGGAAATCCAGGTCGCGCCGGCGCTCGATCAATTGTGTCAGTGAAGCGGTGAGCGTCGCCGGGTCGCAACGGCGCACCAGATTTTCGGCCAGTACACGCGAGGTGTACGGCAGCTTGTCGTAGGCGCCGGGCTGGATCGCATCGACGGCGGCCTGCGTGTCGAAATAATCCAGTTGGGTGCCCGGCAGGAGTTTGCGGTGTGCGTTGTTCATGTCTATTGGAAAATCGGTAATCAAGTGAAAAATGGACGAACCCCGAGCAAGCCGGGGTTTCTCCCTATGGCGAAGCCGATACGGTTTTGCAGTGGATCGTGCGGTCGGCCCCGGTGTCGATCAGCATGCCGTCATCGCCCTTGATGAACCATTCGAGATGCCTGGAACGGTTCTCGTAGCGGGCGCCGGAAGCCGACAGCGCCGGCCGCATGTTGACCTGGCGGCCGCCGTAACGCAGTGTGATGCCATGTCCGGCCAGATAATCGACCGGATAGGCCACGCGGATACGAAGTCCATCGTCGCAGGCGTAATGGGCGGCGAAATAAGTCGGTTTGCCGGCAGCAAGCGCGCTACCGCCGGCAAACATGAAGGCCAATGCGAGCGCCGCTCCGAATGCGTGATACCTCATTCGCCACCGGCTCCGTTGTGCGCCGGCGTTCTCACTTGCGCTTGTTGATCGGCACGAACTTCAGGTCTTCCGGCCCAACGTAATTCGCGCTCGGGCGGATGATCTTGTTGTCGATGCGCTGCTCGATGATGTGCGCGGCCCAGCCCGAGGTGCGGGCGATCACGAACAGCGGTGTAAACATCGCGGTCGGCACACCCATCATGTGGTACGACACTGCCGAGAACCAGTCGAGATTCGGGAACATCTTCTTGACGTCCCACATCACGCTCTCCAGCCGTTCGGCGATGTCGAACATCTTCATCGAACCGGCATCCTTCGACAGTTGCCTGGCGACTTCCTTGATCACCTTGTTGCGCGGGTCGGACACGGTATACACCGGGTGGCCGAAGCCGATGATGACTTCCTTGTTTTCGACGCGCTTCCGAACGTCGGCTTCGGCCTCGTCCGGATTGTCGTAGCGCTTCTGGATCTCGAACGCAACTTCGTTGGCGCCGCCGTGTTTCGGTCCGCGCAAGGCACCGATGGCGCCGGCGACCGCCGAATACATATCGGAGCCGGTGCCGGCGATGACGCGGCCGGTGAAGGTCGAGGCGTTGAATTCATGTTCGGCATACAGGATCAGCGAGGTGTGCATCGCCTTTTCCCACAGCTTGGACGGCGCTTCCCCGTGCAGCAAGTGCAGGAAGTGGCCGCCGATCGAGTCGTCGTCGGTTTCGACCTCGATCCGTTTGCCGTTCTGGCTGTAGTGATACCAGTACAGCAGTGCCGAGCCCAGCGAAGCCATCAGGCGGTCGGCGATGTCGCGCGCACCGGGCGTGTTGTGGTCGTCCTTTTCCGGCAATACGCAGCCGAGCACCGAGACCGCGGTGCGCATCACGTCCATTGCGTTCGCGGAAGCCGGCAGCCATTCCAGCGCTGCCTTCAGGTTGGCGGGCAGGCCGCGCAATGCCTTCAGCTTGGCCTTGTAGGCTTTCAGTTCGGCGCTGGTGGGCAGCTTGCC